>CAZMPV010000278.1:0-4426 GCA_964567985.1 uncultured Gemmatimonadaceae bacterium | reverse complement strand
CGGTGGTGATCTCGGGCACCAGGGGGTGCTCCGGCGCCAGGACCATGTAGGTGGCGCCGAAGACGGTGTCGGGACGGGTCGTGTAGACCTCCAGGACCGGCGCCTCGTCGGCGACCTCGCCCGGCTCCGGCGCGTCCGCACCGCCGGCGTCCCCACCCTCGAGGACCGGAAAGCGGATCTCGGCGCCCGTGCTCCGGCCGATCCAGTTTCGCTGGGCCTTGATCGTGATCTCGGACCAGTCGATCCAATCCAGGTTCTCCAGGAGCCGCTCGGCGTAGTCGGTGATCCGGAAGAACCACTGGGCGATCCGCCGCTGCTCGACCGCTGTGTCGCAGCGCTCGATCACCTGCTCGTTGGCCAACACGGTCTTGCAGGAGGGGCACCAGTTCACCGGCGCCTCCTTCTGCTCCGCGAGCCCGGCCTCGAAGAGCTTCACGAAGATCCACTGGGTCCAGCGGTAGTAGTCCGGGTCGGTGGTGTCGACGGTGTGGCTCCAGTCGAACATCCCCCCGATCCGCCGGAGCTGGCGGGTGAAGTTCTCCACGTTCCGGGGAATCAGGTCTTTCGGGTGGACCCCGACCTTCAGGGCGAAGTTCTCGGAGTGGATCCCGAAGGCGTCGAAGCCGATCGGCTCGAAGACGTCCTCACCGGTCAGGCGCCGGTAGCGGCCGTGGACGTCGGCGCCGGTGAAGGCGTAGATGTTGCCCACGTGCAGCCCCTCGGCCGAGGGGTAGGGGAACATCATCAGGTTGTAATAGGGGCGCTCGGCCTCTTCCAGCTCGCTGCGGGTGAAGAGGTTCGTGCCCCGCTCTTCCCACCGGCGCTGCCACGTATCTTCGACGTCGGAAGGCTCGTACGAGATGTCGGGGTCGTCCGTCATGCGGTGTCCGTTCCTGGGAATGACCAGAGATCGATAAGCTAAGAGACGAAGGGGCGCACCTCAACGGATCGGCGAGCGCGCTCGCGGCGCGACGGCGGATCCCCGGAGGACCTCCGTTCGGTCTTCGCCGATCTCCCCGACCGGGAGGAGCCGGAAGGGGTCGTCGACGTCCTCGGCGTCCCGGGCCAGGCTCCGGATCGCGGCCCGGAGGTGGCCGCCGTGGGAGTCCAGGTGGGCCTGGAAGTCGTCGAGGCGGTGATAGTAGCGCATCCGGGCCAGGAGGGTGGCGTTGTCGAGGGGGGTCTCGGTGAACGCCCGGAACGACCGCGAGCGCAGCTCCGGCGCCACCTCGGTCCGGAAGCGCTCCAGGGCTCCCTCGAAGATGTCGGACCGCTCCGCGAGAAGCCGCTCCCTGGAGAGGTCCGTCCGGCCGTAGAGCTGCCGGAGGTCGGCCACCAGGGCGTCCAGGAAGGTGGAGAAGCGCCGGTCGTCGGCCCAGCGGTCCCGGGCCCGGTTGCACCAGACCGTGTCCGGTCCGCCCCCCGGTCTACCGCAGAAGAAGCGGATGGCGCCGACGCCGCCGACGAAGGTGGCGAAGCTCTCGTTGAAGCGGGTGTGGCCCGGCACGTAGAGGTGATTGTGGGCCAGCTCGTGGAGCACGGTCTCGACCACGCCGACGTGGTCCCTGGTCAGGACGGTGGAGAGGAGCGGGTCGGAGAACCAGCCCAGGGTGCTGAAGGCGGCGGTGGGCCGGAGGTAGGTGTCGAAGCCGTCGTTCCTGAGGCGGGCCTGCTCGCTCCGGGCGTCGTCGTAGTCGAAGTAGGCCCGGTAGGGGATGTCGCCCACGATGGGGAACCACCACGTCTTCGGCTCGAGCCGGTCGGCCGGGGCGGCCGAGAGGACCAGGGCCAGGGTGTCCCGCTCCAGGCGGGTGAAGGTCGTGTAGGAGTCGCCGGCCCGGAGCTCCAGGGAGTCGATGGCGAAGCGGCGGGCCTCCAGGGTGAGGGCCAGCTTGCCCCGGGTGTCGTCGTCGGTGGCCGGGTCGGTGGCCACTTCCGGAATCGGACGCCGGGCGGTCAGGATCTTCGCCTCGGCCCAGCCCGCCCGGATGAGGTAGAGGGGGGAGCAGGCGGCGCACGCGAGGGCGAGGGCGAGGGCCGTCGCCAGGGTCGCCCGGCGGGCTCGCGGCGCCGCCCGCCGTGCGTCCGGGGCCCGTCCGCTCAGCCCGCCACGTCCCCGGTCAGCTCCCACTCCTGCTGCTGAACCTCCAGGCGCTCGCTCAGGTCGTCCCATTCGGGCTCGTCGTCCGCGGCGCGAAGCCACTTCCGGACACCCCGGGCGAACGCCTTCGAGAGGGCCAGCGCCTCGTCCTCCTCGAAGCCGTGCTCGTCGATCAGGAGGTCGGTGGTGGCTTCGTACGTGTCGTGGGCGATCTCGGCCAGCTCGTCTTCCCGGGCGATGGCCAGGTCGGTGATCTCCTCCACGCGCATCCGGTACTGCTCGAAGAATACCTGCCAGGGCTCGTCCATGGCGCTCGACCTCTCGTCTTCAGGCTCCGGCTCGCGTCTGCTCTACCCCATACAGCGAGGGACGGCACCAATGTTCCGAAGCGAGGGAGCCGCGTCCAGGCCCCGTGCCGCTTCTTCGGCGACCGGTCACTCCTCGTCGCCGACGTACTTCCGCTCCTCGGGCTCGGGAGCCGGACGCAGCTCCACCAGGTCGGCTCCGGCCGCGACTTCGTCGGGTATGGCTTCGGCGGCGGCGCGGAGGGCGGACGCGGCGTCGTCCGCCTCCACCGTGTAGGTGTGGTACCGGTACTGCTCGCCGTATCGGACGGTCACCTGGAAGATCATGGGTCTCGGAGCGTGAGGGTGGGAGCTCGGGAGAGCCGGCCGATCCGACCCCCGTCGAAGGTACGGGCCGCGCCTTGTCGCCGCCTCCCGGCACCGTCTATGGTTCGGCCATGAGCATCGGCGCGTGGCTCTATCGGGCGGCCCTCCGGGGGGCGAGGCTGGCCTCGCCCCTCCTGGGGACCGGCGACTCGAAGCTGGCCCGGGGAATCCGGGGCCGGCGGAAGGCCGTCGAGCGTCTGGTCGAGTGGGGCCGGCGGGAGCGAGACCCCGGCCGGCCGGTTGTCTGGTTCCACGCCCCGTCGGTGGGGGAGGGACTCATGGCCCGGGCGGTCATCGAAGCGCTGAGGGAGCGGCGGCCGGACGTCCAGGTCGTCTACACCTACTTCTCGCCCTCCGCCGTCGCCTTCGCCGACCGGGTCCCGGCCGACGTCCGGGAGTATCTTCCCTGGGACCTCCCCGACGCCGTGCGGCCGTCCCTCGACGCCCTGGCCCCGGCGGCCCTCGCCTTCACCAAGACCGAGGTCTGGCCCGAGGTCGCCCGGGCCGCCCGGGAGCGGGAGATTCCCGTTCTGCTCCTCGGGGGCACGCTCCCTCCGGACGCCGGGCGGCTGCGCTGGCCCGCCCGCCCCTTCCTCCGGCCCACCTTCGCTCGGCTCGTCGGTGTGGGCGCCATCGCCGACGATGACGCGGCTCGCTTTCGTCGCCTCGGCGTGCCCCCGGAGCGGTGCGTCGTCACCGGCGATCCGGGGATCGACTCGGCGGCGGCCCGCGTCGGTGGCACCGATCCGGGTCTCCCCTTCCTCCGGCCCTTCCGAGACGCCGGACGCCCGACCCTGGTGGCCGGCTCGACCTGGCCCGCCGACGAGGACGTCCTGCTGCCGGCGTGCACCCGCCTCCGGGACGAGCGCCCGGAGCTCCGCCTGATCGTCGCCCCCCACGAGCCGACGCCGGGACACGTCGAGCCCCTCCTGGAGGCTCTCCGTGCGGGGGGCTGGAGGAGCGAGCGCCTGGGCCCCGTGGAGGCGGAGGGATCGGCGGCCGGCGTGGACGCGGTGGTCGTGGATCGGGTCGGGGTCCTGGCCCAGCTCTACACGGTCGGAGACGCCGCGTACGTCGGTGGGGGCTTCGGCACGGACGGGCTGCACTCGGTCCTGGAGCCGGCGGCGGCGGGGCTCCCGGTGCTCTTCGGCCCGAACCACCGGAACGCCCGGGCCGCCGGCGAGCTCCTGGAGCGCGACGCCGCCCGGGAGGTCGTGGACGCCGAGGGGCTGGCCCGGGTCCTGGCACGCTGGCTCGACGACGACGAGGCCCGGCGGCGGGCCGGTGAGCGGGCCCGGGCCTATATCGACGAGCACCGGGGCGCCGCGGCCCGCTCCGCCGAGCTTCTCCTCGAGGTCATGGACACCGGGTGAGGTCGACCGCGGAAAGGGGGTCCGTGTTGATGCTTTCCGGCCGCGGAAGGGGGGGACCGCGATCGGCCTCGCGTCGCCGCTCGCCTGATCGGGCGGGTGTGAGGGCGGAGGCTCGCTGAGCTGCGCGGCGCGGTGGGGTGCCGGTGAAGCCGGATTCCCGGGCCGCGCCGCGCAGATCGCGCCGCGAGGCCGATCGCGGTCCCCCCTTCCGTCGATGGTGGAGTAAAACCCCTCCACTCCCGCGCGACGGCGAGGAACCGGACGCTCCCCCACCCGAAGGG
>CAZMPV010000277.1:0-4443 GCA_964567985.1 uncultured Gemmatimonadaceae bacterium | reverse complement strand
CGGACGTCCTGGGCCAGGAGTCGGTGGGCGACTTCCGCTTCTCGCCGGACGGCCGCTGGCTCGTCTGGGTGCGCACGTCGATGGACACCGGGGAGGGCCGCCGGCAGTCGGACCTCTGGCTCACCCGCCTGGAGGACGGCACCTCGTGGCCCCTGACCCGGGGCCCGGACTCGGACCGGAGCCCCCGCTTCTCGCCCGACGGGACCCGGATCGCCTTCGTCTCGAACCGTGAGATCCCCGACGCGGACGACGGCGAAGAAGGCCCGGGCTCCCAGCTCTGGATGCTCCGGGTGGCCGGGGGCGAGCCCTGGCCGGTGACGACGGACCTCCGGGGCCTCCGGGACCTGGCGTGGAAGGGCGGCTCCTCGGACACCCTGATCGTCGCCGCCGAGGAGCGGAAACGGTTCTTCGAGGAGCTCCGGGAGCGCACCGACGACGACGCCCGGGCCGTGGAAGACACCCTCGACATCCCCCCGGTCCGGCTCTGGAGCGTGGCGGTGGGCGACGGTGACGGGCCCGGCACGACGCGCCGGATCACCACCAACGACGACTGGATCCGGGAGATGGCGATCTCCCCGGACGGTCGCCGGGCCGTGACGGTGAGCGGCGTCGATCCCTCCTTCCAGTACGACGCCGAGAACCCGCCCCGGACGCACCTGGTGGAGCTGGCCACCGGCGAGCGCACCGAGATCCTGGCCGACGCCCGGGCCGAGCGCGTCATCCCCCGGGGCATGGAGTGGAGCCCCGACGGCGCCGGGATCTTCTTCGCCTACGCCTACTCCACCCACCCGAAGTACCGCTCGGCCACGGTCACCCGCATGGCCTTCCACGACGTGGAGGCCGGCGTCCTCGAGCGGATCGACCTGGGCTGGGAGCGGGGGCTCGGCCAGGGCTTCCAGGTGACCGACGACGGCTTCGTGGCCTTCCTGGCCGACGGGGTCCGGGACCGGCCGGCCCGCTACCGCCGGGCCGGCGACGGCTGGGAGCGGACGCCGATCGAGGGCGCCCACGCCGCCGGCATCTGGGGCTGGAGGGTGAGCGGGGCCGGCGACCGCATCGCCTACGAGCACTCGTCGCTGGAGACCCCGCCCCAGCCCTACGCGGCGCGGCTGACCGGCGACGGTGGCGCCCGGATCACCGATCCCGTCCAGGTGGCCGAGCTGAACCCGTCCCTGGCCGAAAAGCCGAAGCCCCGGACCGAGATCGTCACCTGGAGGGGCGCCCGGGGCGACGAGGTGGAAGGCATCGTCCACTATCCCCTGGGCTGGGAGCCCGGACGCCGCTACCCCCTGGTGCTGAACATCCACGGGGGGCCCGCCGGCCGGGATGCCGACCGCTGGGGCCAGAGCTGGGCCGACCCCCTGGTCCTCTTCAACCAGAAGGGGGCCTTCGTCCTCCAGGTGAACTACCACGGGAGCTGCTGCTACGGGCTCGAGTGGGTCGAGTCGATCGGGGGCGGCAGCGCCTACTACGACCTGCCGGTGGCCGACATCGAGGCCGGCGTCGACCACCTGATCGGCGAGGGGCTCGTCCACCCGGACTCGGTGGCGACCCAGGGCTGGAGCAACGGTGCGATCCTCTCCACGGCGCTCACCGTCGAGAACCCGGACCGCTACACGGCGTCGCTGGCGGGCGCCGGCGACGTGGAGTGGATCAGCGACTGGGCCAACGTCGACTTCGGCGCCGCCTTCGACCAGTACTACTTCGGGGCCAGCCCCCTGGAGGACCCCCAGCGCTACATCGAGCTGAGCCCCTTCTTCGAGATGGAGAAGGTCCGGGCGCCGACGCTGATCTTCTTCGGCACGGAGGACCGGAACGTGCCGCCGAGCCAGGGGTGGAGCCACTTCCGGGCCCTCCAGCAGCTCGGCAACACCGAGGTCCGCTTCGTCCTCTTCCCGGGCGAGCCCCACGGGCTCCGGGAGCTCGCCCACCAGCGCAGGAAGGTGGAGGAGGAGCTGGCGTGGCTCGACCGGCACCTCTGGGGCCGGGAGGCCGAGGAGCCGGTGGTGGTGAAGGAAGGCTCGCCCCTGGCCGGGCTCCTGGCCCGGGTGGAGGCCGCCCGGAGGGGCGGGGCGTACGGCGAGAGCGCCGCCGGCACCCTGGTCCCCGAGGCCGTGGCCGGCGGGGCGTTGAGCGCCGAGCTCGCCGGCCTCGAGGTGGGCCGCTTCGAAGTGACCCGGGCCCAGTGGCGGGCCTTCGACTCGAGTCGGGAGGTGCCCGCCGGCACGGCGAACCACCCGGTCTCCGACATCTCCTTCGAGGAGGCCCGGGCCTACGCCCGCTGGCTCCGGGAGACGACGGGCGACGCCTGGCGTCTGCCCACCGAGGCCGAGGCCCGGGCCCTGGCCGCCACCTCCTCCGGGGGCGTCACCCTGGACTGGTGGGCCGGCTACGCCCCCGGCCCCGACGACGAGGCGGCGCTCCGGCGGCGGATGACCGCCCTCTTCGAGCTCGACGATCCGGCGCCCCTCCTCCGGCCGGTGGGCAGCGTGGCCGCCGACGCCCGGGGCGAGCCGCCCCACGTCTTCGACGCCGGCGGCAACGCCGCCGAGTGGGCCGTGGCCGAGGACGGCAGCGGCGTGGCCGTGGGCCGGAGCGCCGCCCGCGTCGAGGCGCCCCCGGCCGAAGCCGAGCCGGCGCCTCCGACCTACCGGGGCGTGCGGGTGGTCCGGGAGGTCCGCTGAGGTCCCTGCGCATCGCCGCCCACAACGGGGCGCCGGTCTGGGGCGGGGCCGAGATCGCCCTCTGCCGGCTCCTGGCCGGGCTCCGGGAGCGGGGACACCGGGTCCGCCTCTACTACAACCGGGAGGTGGTGGGCGGCCCGGCCCGGGAGGAGTTCGGCCTGGACGCGGCCCGCTGCCACCTGGGGGGAGACGTGGCGCTGCACCACGCGGTGGGCTTCGCCCGGGACCTCCGGGACTTCGGGCCCGACGCCCTGATCGTCGGCACCTTCCGGAAGCTGCTCCTGGCCGGTCTGGCCGGCCGGCTGGCCGGGGTACGGCCCGTCGTCGCCCGGATCGGCCTCTCCACGGACACCCCCCGGAGCGCCAAGTACCGCTTCGTGCTCCGGCGCTGGGTGCACCGGATCGTGGTGAACGACGACGAGCTCCGGGCGGCGTACCGTACGGCGCTGCCGGACGTTCCCGACGACCGCCTCCATACCGTCTACAAGGGCGTTCGCGCGCCCGAGCCCACGGGCGAGGCCGGCGCCCTCCGCCGGGAGGCGGGGATCCCGGCCGGCGCCCGCATCGTCGGCACCCTGGCCCGCCTCGCCGACCAGAAGCGACTCGACCGGCTGATCCGGACCACCGCCCGCCTCCCCGACGACGTCCACTGCCTGATCGCCGGCGAGGGGCCCGAGCGGGAGAGCCTGGAGGAGCTGGTCGGGGCGCTGGACGTCGGCGAGCGGGTCCACTTCCTCGGCTTCCGGGACGACGTCGGCGACGTGCTGGCGGCGCTGGACCTCCTGGTCCTGACGTCGGAGCGCGAGGCCCTGGCCAACGCCATGCTCGAGGCCCTGGCCGCCGGGGTGCCCGTCGTCTCCACCCCGGTGAGCGGCGCCACCGAGGCCCTGGAGCCCCTGGCCGACGGGAGCGAGCCGGGGCTGATCGTGGACCCCGACCCCGCCGCCCTGGTCGACGCGGTCGGCGCCCTCCTCGACGACCCGGACCGCCGCGAGCGGATGGCGGAGGCGGCCCGGCGCCGGGCCCGGGAGCGCTTCTCTGTGGAGGCGATGCTGGACGCCTGGGAAGCGGTGGTCGATGGGCGGAACCCCGCCGCCGCTGGCACCGTATAGGGGCCCGCCCGGGACGGTCGATCTCCCTTTACCGGTCGTCCGGCCCGGGTTAGCTTTCCGTCTCCCCTGAACGGGGACGAGCCGGCCGGGACGGCAGCGGGATCGCCGTCGGACGGTCGGCTCGCCGGACAGAGGGAGCGCGCGAGTGAGGGTCGCCGGTGGGCCGTGCCCGAAGGGGCGCCGCGCCATCGGAGGAAAGTCCGAGCTCCGCAGGGCAGGGTGCCGGGTAACGCCCGGGCGCCGCGAGGCGATGGAGAGTGCCACAGAGAGCAGACCGCCGATGGCCCGCCGCTCCGCGAGGACGGTCGGGCACAGGTAAGGGTGAAAGGGTGCGGTAAGAGCGCACCGGGCCTTCCGGCAACGGGGGCCGCACGGAAAACCCCACCCGGAGCAAGGCCACATAGGGGACGAGGAGCTGCCCGCTCCGTCCGAGTCCCGGGTAGGCCGCACGAGGCCCACAGCGATGTCGGGTCCCAGAGAAATGACCCCCTCGCCCGCCGGACTCCGGTCCGCGGGTCGAGACAGAACTCGGCTTATTCGCGCGCTTCCGATCGGTTCGGCCGCCGGGCTCGCCCGGCGGTCGTGCGTGCGCCCGTAGCTCAGCTGGATAGAGCGCTGCCCTCCGGAGGCAGAGGTCACAGGTTCGA
>CAZMPV010000276.1:0-4463 GCA_964567985.1 uncultured Gemmatimonadaceae bacterium | reverse complement strand
TCCCGATCACGGCCCCGGCGCCGGCGCCGGCCGCGGTCCCGACGGCGGCCCCGGTCTCCGTCTTGCCCCAGGAGGCGCAGGCGGAGGTGGCGAGCCCGAAGGCGAAGAGGCCCGAGACGAGCACGGCATACCGCGCCGTGCGAGGAAGCATGGATGTGGTGCCCGGATCGCTCTCGGGGTGCCGTTTCGTGGCGTTGGTGCGCATGGTGATTTCCCGGTCGTTGGGGAGTGGGATGTGAAAAAAACTCGGGCCGTCGCTCGAATGCGGCTCGGGCCTCTATTGAACGTTAGCGGAGACCCGGGACGCCCTCTATCGGCCATCAGGACTAAATCCGGACTAATCCGGATTGACCAGAAGAGTCCCGGCTCGATCCGTCGTCTCGACCGGAGCGGCTCCGGATCCGTCCCGGGCGAGCTCCTCCAGAACCGGCGCCAGCTCCCGGAGGAGGTGGGTGGTGAGGGAGCTGGTGAAGCGGAAGCGATCCGCCGCCGCGCCGGGGACGTAGGCGGTGACCACCCCGTGGTAGCGGTCCTCGATGAAGAAGACGAAGGCCGCGGTCCGGTTCACGCTCCGGGAATCCACGATCGTTCCTCCGGGGCCGAAGACCCGGTGTCGGTTTTCCCCCGTGCCGGTCTTTCCTCCCACGGTGAGGGGGGTGCCGTCCGGACGTCGAAGCACGCTGCCCATCCTCCGCCCCGTCCCGTTCTCCACCACGTCCACCATGGCCGCCCGGAGAACCCGCGCCACCTCCGGCGCCATGACGCGCTCTCCCACCGTCTCCTCCCGCGCCATGCGGGTCTCGAACGGGGTGCCCTCGGCGAAGTGGAGCTCCTCGACCCGGTACGTCGGCAACCGGATCCCGTCGTTCAGGATGATTCCCACGAGCTCGCCCAGAGCGGAAGGCCGGTCCCCCGAGCTTCCGATGGCGCTGCCCAGCGAGGGAACGACGTTCTCGAAGGGGTAGCCCAGTCGCTTCCACTCGGCGTGGATCTCGCTGAAGGCCTCCACCTCGAGGAGCGAGCGGATTCTCCGGTCCTGGGCGCTCCGACGGCTCGTGCGGAAGAGCCACCGATAGACGTCCTGGCGCGCCCCGGCGCTCGACGTGAGGATTTCCGCCCGGGTCGCCTCCGGATACTCGATGAGGTGTCGGGCCGTCCACAGCTCGAGCGGATGCACCGACGCGAGGTATCCGAGGTCGGCCAGGGGGTGCGGCGCCGGATCCGCGCGCCGGAAGAGGTCCTGGACGACGGCCTCCGGGTACTCCGCCTCGGGTCGGGCCTCTCGGAGCAGGCCCTCGAGCTCCTCCCGCGAGGGGTCCGGTGCCGCGGTGCGGTAGGCCCAGGCGATCCGCTGGGGCGTGAGCCTCCGATCCCGCACCAGCGCCTTGAGGATCTCGCTCCGGCCCTTCCCGCGGAACTTCGGGATGAACCGGTCCAGGAACTCGATCCCCTCCCGGTCCGCGAACCACTCCAGGTACTCCCGACGGAGCGGCGAATCCGCCTCAGCGAGCACGTGCGCCTTCGAGTCCGGGGTCCGGTACGTGTAGTGGTTCACCACGTCCCGCATCATCCGCACGAACACGAGGTTCACCGACTGCCGGAAGGCCTCCGTGACGGTGATGGCTTGGCCGTCGTACGTGTCGTCGAAGTTCGAGAAGGTCTGACTCCCCCCTCCGGTCTCGAACCGCTCGTGCGGGCTCGCCGAGTACGTGCGATCCATGGACGCCTCGAGGAGCTCCGGTAGCTCGATTCCGGGCTCCTGCAAGAAGCTGTCCCTGGCCCACCGGGCCAACCCGGCGTTCGGGGAGAGTTGCAGGCCTGCGAGTGAATCGGGTGCGAGGCCGGAGAACCGCCCGTGGAGCTCGCGCACCGCCCCCAGATAGGTGGCCAGGGTGCGCAGCTTCGCCGTGGAGCCCAGCTCGAGGAGGCTGGACTCGTTCACGCTGAACGGCGTATCCACGTTGTCCGTTTCGATCCGGACCAGGTTCCCCCGTTCGGTCCGCTCGTGGAGCATCACGGAGTACACGACCTCGGCCGGGTCGCCCCGGTCCAGGAGCCGGTCTCCGCCGAAGCCCCGCTCCCGGACGAACTTCGCGTTCGCCATCCTCAGGAGGAGCTCGGTGGTCTCCCGCTGCGCGCGCCCGTCCAGCGTAGTCTCCACGGTCAGGTCCAACCGGTCGAGGTCGTAGAGGCCGGGCACCCCGAGGGCGTCGAGGAGCTGGATCCGAAGGGCGTCCACTCCCTTCCGCTTCACGAAGGACACCTCCTCCTCCGGCCGAGAGATCGTCCGCACGCCGGCTTCCGCGTTCCTGGCCGCGCCGGCGAGGTCGCGAGAGATGACGCCTCCGTCGCGGAGGACCTCGAGGTAGCGATCTGTGAGCAGCCGAAGCGCCTCTCCTCCCTCGGGCTGGGCGAGGTAGAAGCTCGGACGCCGTTGGGCGAGAAGGAGGCTCAGCACCTCCCGGTACGCCGCGCCCTGGGCCTGGAGATTCCCCTCCCCTCGTCCCGGCCGGCGCTTCGCGGACTCGCCGTCGAGGCTGGCCGGAAGAAAGGGGTCCCCCAGTCCCTCGTCGCCGCCGGAGAAAGGCGGCATCCAGAGCGCCGCCGCGGACAGCGTTCCCTCGGGTAGCACCCGCTGTGGATCGGGCAGGCGGCTTCCGTGTTCGGCGAGGGCGTTGGCCGGGATCCCGGCGAGGCGTCGGTTGGCCTCGACGAAGTCGCGCCCGAACCACGCGTGCAGACCGTCTCCCAGTCCCGTGACCTCTCCCTGCCCGCGCTGTGCGGCCAGGGGGACCGAGTTCAGGTAGTCCAGGACGATTCGCCTGCGCGCCGGAAGCGTTTCCGGCCCCGAGCGGTATGCTCGCAGCGACGCGGAGGCCATCTGGGTGAGCTTCTGCCGGGGAGACGTGGTGCGGCCGCCCGGAGCGTGCCGGAACTTCTCGAGCTGGGTCGCGAGGGTGCTTGCTCCGGCCACGCTTCCCTCCTTCCCCAGGAAACGGAGCCCCAGATCCACGCTGCTCCGGACGAGCCGGGGCCATTCCACGGCCGGGTTCATACGGGGTCGGTCCGGATCGAGGAACGTCCGGCTCTCGATGAAGAGCAGGGTCTGCCACACCACCGGCGGGATCGACTCGAAGGAGGGGTACGCGCGAGTCGGGTACGGACGGGCGAAGAGCGACTCCCCCCGCCGGTCCACGACGCTCAGCCCCGCTCGCGCCTTGGTGGGATAGATCGGGAAGAGGCCCCACTCCTCGACCGACGTCAACAATCGCGGTGAAAACCGGGCCTGTTCTACGATCCCGAATCCTCGTTCGCCGGCTCCCTGGACCATCTCCGGAAGCCGCGCGTAGCCGAGCCGGAGGTCGTAGGGGCCGGCCTCGGGGAAGACGAGGCTCGGAGACGGCCCCTCCTCCACGCTCCACGTCAGCTCTGCCGCGAGGGGAGCCAGCCAGCGGGCCTGCAGGGTCGAGGTCCGCATCTCCCAGAGCAGGAGGGCCACGAAGGCTCCGAGGGAGAGGCCGACCGAACCGAGGAGAACCGCCAGCCACCTTCCGCAAAACCGGGTTTTCGGCGGGGCCGGAGGTGCAAGGAGCGAAATCTCCCGCTCCCCCCGACCCGGGGGAACCGTACCCGGAAGGATCTTCGTCGGCTGAAGCGGAGGCCGCGAAGCTCGCCACGGCCCATCGTTCAACTGGCTGTTCATCGTGTGCTCCCGCGTATCCGATGCATCACTTCTTCGACAGCATCCCTCCCGCCCCCACCAGCAGCCCGCCGCCGATCACGATGAAGCCGACTCCGAGCCAGATCGGGAGGTCCACGCGTTCCCGTTCCTGGACCGCGAAGGAAACCGGCCCGATGTCCACCTGACTCTCGTCCTTCGTGTAGCTGAAGCCGCCGTAGGCGAGGCTGAGGGTGCCGCACACCAGCAGGACGATCCCTACGATCTTGGCAACGCTCATTGGAATTCCCCTGTTCGTGAAATGCCGGGAAGAACGGATCTGTCGGGTCGCGCATCCTTCGGGCGCTCAGCAGGGGGTTCGGGCGCCCCGGAGGATGCATCGACCCGCTCCAGCCCGAGGACCAGGTCGTCCGCCAGCGTGCTCAGCCCTGCGTTCAGCAGGACCACCAGCGCGTCGAAGTCCCCCACCGTCCACCCGTCGGGCCGCACGTCGGTGGTCCCCGACACGAGCACGGTCCCTTCCCCGGACCGGAGGATCTGCCAGGAGGCCCGCAGGTGGGCTTCCCCCACCGAATCCAGCGTATCCTCCGGGGCCACCCCCTCGAACCGAAGGACGTGGAGCTGGATCAGGTAGTCGGGCCGTGCGCCCGGAGGCCACGGAGGCAACTCCACGCGGTAGGCGGATGACCGGCTTGCCATGTGTCCGGCCAGGGTCCGGTTGATCCCTCGTGCCAGGTCCTCGCCCCACCGTTCGAGCTCCGAGAACCCGATCCGGTGGGTCCCC
>CAZMPV010000275.1:0-4502 GCA_964567985.1 uncultured Gemmatimonadaceae bacterium | reverse complement strand
GAGCGCGGCGCCGGCGATGATGGCCGTGCCGTGCTGGTCGTCGTGGAAGACCGGGATGTCCAGCGTCTCCTTGAGTCGCTCCTCGACGAGGAAGCAGTCCGGGGCCCGGATATCTTCCAGGTTGATCCCGCCCACCGTGGGCTCCAGGAGCTGGCAGAAGCGGATCAGCTCCTCGGGGTCCTCGGTGTCCACCTCGATGTCGAAGACGTCGATCCCAGCGAACCGCTTGAAGAGGACTCCCTTGCCCTCCATCACGGGCTTCGAGGCCAGGGGTCCGATGTTGCCGAGGCCCAGGACGGCGGTTCCGTTGGTGACGACGGCCACGAGGTTGCCCCGGGCCGTATAGCGGTAGGCCTGGAGGGGGTCCTTGTGGATCTCCCGGCACGGTTCGGCGACCCCCGGGCTGTACGCCAGCGAGAGCTCCCGCTGGGTGGCCACCGGCTTGGTGGGCACGACCTCGATCTTCCCGGGCCGACCCTCCGCGTGGTAGTCGAGCGCGGCCCTGCGACCCTTCTCCATATATACGACTCGCTCTCCGGAGACCCCTCCGACGACGACGCCCCCCTGCTCGGACGGAATCCCGGGAGGGCGGACCGTGAAGCTATCGTATTCGTATGGCGAGTGAAGGGGCAATCCCGGCACGACCGCGACCCGCCGTCCACCGGGGCCGGCCCCACGACGCTCCCAGCTCGCCTCCCCCCACCGTCCGGGCGCTCTCTCGAGCGCTCGCGGTGAGCCGGTGCCCTGGGTATTGTACCGGTCCTGCGCCGGCGGAACGACAAAACGGAGGTGAACGTGGAGATCATCCGCGGCCGCATGGTCCATCTCGGCTACGGGAAGTTCTGGCGCTCCGACGAGATCGTCGGGCTCAGCCCCATCGAGGAGAACCGGGGGCCGGGCCGCCGCACGGAGGTCTGGGTCGGGACCCGGGACGAGCCGATCGTCGCCTCCAGGACCGAGCGCTCGATCCTCCAGGACATGATCCACCTTCCCGACGAGGAGTTCGAGGCCGGTGAGGCCCGTGACCTCCTCCGGGACCTCCTCGACGACCTCGGCGACGTCCCGGAGGTCCTCCGGCGCCTCCTCCGCAACGAGGTCCGCCTCGAGCTGGACGTCTGGGAGCGCCGGATCGCCTCCCTCCTCGAGCGGGACGTGGCCGGAGAGGAAGAAGACACCGACCAGGAAGACCTCTTCTCCGCCGAAGAGTAGCCGGCCCCGTCCTCCGGCTCACCCGACCCTCCCCGTGCCCACCCGCGTCGTCGCCTCGCTGATCGCCGGTCTCCTGCTGGCCCCCGCCGCCGGCTCGGCCCAGGACTGCCCCCTGGGACGGGTCTCCTACATCTTCGTCGACAACCACTCCATCTTCGACCTGGCCGAGATGGACGAAGACGCCCGCTTCCGCTGGGCGTACGAGCTGGCCAACGCCGTCCACATGGACACCCGGAAGGACTTCCTCCGGGACGAGCTCCTCTTCGCCGAGGGGGAGTGCTACGACCGCTTCCTCCTCGCGGAGACGGAGCGGATCCTCAGGAACTACCCGTTCATCGCCCGGGCCGACGTCTTCGGCGTGACCCAGCCGGACGGCTCCCGCCACGTGGTCGTGGACACCCAGGACGAGTGGACGACGAAGCTCGACCTCGGCGTAGCCTTCGACGAGGGGCTCCGCCTCGAGGGCATCGAGCTGACCGAGGAGAACCTGTTTGGCCGGGGAATCCTGGCCGGGTTCTTCTTCCGTGAGCGGAGGGAGCGCAGGGACGCCGGCGTGCTCTTCGGAACCCCCCGCCTCCTGGGCACCCGCCTGGACGCCCGCTTCAGCGCGGGCACCACCCGGGTCGGGAGCTTCGTCGACCAGGGCTTCTTCTATCCCTTCGTGGGAGAGGTGGGCCGGGTGGGGGGGCGGCAGGTCTACCGGTCCCGGGAGTCGATCTTTCCGTACTCGGTGCCCGGGGACCGGGAGATCAGCCACGTCCTCCTCCCCTTCCAGGAAGAGGCGCTGGAGTTCACGGTGGCGGGACGCCTGGGCCGCCCGGGCAACCTCACGGTCTTCGGCGCCGGCGTGCTCCGGGAGGAGCTGACGTTCGACGGCTTTCCGGGCGACGTCGAGCTCGCCCAGGAGGGCGACTTTTCCGACACCCGGCCGGCCGGGGCGGAGGAGGCCGAAGCGGTCGAAGCGCACGTCTCCGGCATCTCGATCTTCAGGATCAACTTCCTCTTCGGCCAACGGAACATCCGCTTCGTGCAGCGCCGGGGGCTCGACGCCCTCGACGGAATCCAGGACGTGCGCCTGGGCAGCGCGGTCGACGTGACGCTGGGCCGGAGCCTCGGCGACCTGGGGGGCGGCGGCCTGGCGACGCCCGACGATCTCTACACCCGACTCCGGGTCTTCGCGGGGGTCGCCCCCGGCTCGTGGATCCTCTCGACGAACGCCAACGTCGAGGCCCGTCACGTCTTCGACGAGGGAGGGACCGGCGAGGGGTGGCGCGACATCCTGGCCGAGATCGACGGTTACTTCTACTGGCAGCCCGGACAGAGCCAGCGGCACACGGTCTTCGGTCGGGTGTCGGGGGCGGGGGGCTGGTCCGTGGCCCGACCCTTTCAGCTCACCCTGGGCGGCCGGCGCGGCGTCCGGGGCTACTCCGAGCCGGACTTTCCGGGCGCCCGCCGGGTCGTGTTGACGCTGGAAGACAGGATCCGCCTCGGCTGGCCCGCGCCGGATCTCTTCGATCTGGGCTTCACCGTCTTCGCCGACGCGGGCAGGATGTGGGCCGGCGAAGTCCCCTTCGGCGAGACGGTGGGCTGGAAGGCGGCCCTCGGGGCGGGCATCCGCTTCGGCTTCCCCAGCGGCACCCGGGGCGTGGTCCGGGCCGACCTGGCGCTCCCCGTGACCCGACCGGGCCGCTTCGCGGATCCGATCTTCCGGGTCAGCATCCGTGAGACAGTCGGGCTGCTTCCAGGCTTCGACGACGAAGAGATCCGCCGGAGCCGCCGGCCCGCCGTCGGCACCGACCTGCTGACCGAGAGCAGCCGATGAGCGAGCCCTTCCGGGACGACCTGCCGCCCCACGACGCGAGCCGGTCCGGACAGGTCCGGACGGTTCTCTGGCAGGTGCTCGTGGTGAACCTCCTGGTGGTGGGCATCAAGGGCGCCGCCTGGTGGTCGTCGGGCGCCCTCAGCGTGGCCGCCGAAGCCATGCACTCCCTCCTGGACGCCATCAACAACGTCTTCGCCCTGGCCTTCGCCGGGGTCGCCGCCCAGGAGCCGGACGAGGAGCACCCGTACGGGCACCAGAAGTTCGAGACCCTTGGCGCCCTCTTCCTGGTGGGCGTCCTCTCGATCACCGTCTTCGAGCTGGTGAAGGGGGCCGTCGTCCGCATCGTCACCGGCGGGGGGCTCGACGTGGAGGCCACCCCCGTGGCCATCTGGTGCATGGGGCTCTCGGTGGTGGCGGGCCTGGCGATCTCGGAGTGGGAACGCCGGAAGGGACGGGCCCTCTCCTCGGATCTCCTCCTGGCCGACTCGGCCCACACCCGCTCCGACGTCCTGGCGGCGACCGCCGTCCTGGGCGGCCTCCTCGCCGTCCGGGCCGGGGTGCCCCAGGCGGATCCCTGGATCACCCTGGGCGTGGCGGGCGTCATCGCCCACACCGGCTGGCAGGTGCTGAAGGAGACCGTCCCGGTGCTGGTGGACGAGCGGGCCGTGGAGGCCCGGCGGATCCGGCGGGTCGCCCTGGAGACCGAGGGCGTGCGGAGATGCTACGGGGTGCGCTCCCGGGGCCGTCCGGGGGAGATCTTCGCCGAGCTGACGATCGCCGTGGATCCGGAGCTGGACGTGGCCACGTCCCACACGATCGCGGACCGGGTGGAGGAGCGGGTGTCGGACGAGCTTCGGGCCCGGGAAGTCCTGGTCCACGTGGAGCCCGACGAGTCCAGGGACGACGGACAGTGACCCTCCTCGGGCCGCGGCGCCACGATGACGAGCTCCTGGACGCCCGGGACCAGGAGCCCGGAGAGCTGGGCCGGTCGCTCCAGCACGTCTCGGCGGTGAACCGGTGGCTGGGGGGCGACCGCTCGGTCCGGCGCCATCTCCTTCCCCTGCTCCGGGACGGAAAGGCGCCTCTCCGGGTCCTCGACGTCGGTGTCGGCGACGGAGGCCTCCTCCGGCGCCTGGCAAAGGACGCGGACCCCTCGGTGGAATTCGTCGGGGTGGACGTTCATCCCGGCATCCTGCGGATCGCCCGGGAGCGGAGCCGCGACGTCGCCACCCTCCACCTCGTCCGGGCCGACGGCCTGCAGCTCCCCTTCGCGGCCGACGCGTTCACGGCGGTCGTCTGCTCCCTGACCCTCCACCACTTCCCGGACGGCGACGCCCGGCGTCTCCTGGACGAGATGGGCCGGGTCGGCCGGGCCGGTGTCGTGGTGAGCGACCTGGAGCGGTGCGTCCCCAACTACGCGGGGGCCCGGATCCTCTCCTGGACGCTCTGGAGGCGGAACCGGCTCACCCGG
>CAZMPV010000274.1:0-4513 GCA_964567985.1 uncultured Gemmatimonadaceae bacterium | reverse complement strand
AAGTGGAGGTCCCGGACGAAGGCGAGCGTTCCCTCGTCCACCGGGAGCCGGCCGGACCGGCCGCAGAGGATCAGGAGCCGCTCGGCCGCGGAGGGGCCGACGCCCGGCACAGACCGGAAGAGCCGGGCCAGCTCGTCGTCGTCCGGGAGGTCGGCCTCCGCCGGGCCCAGGTCCAGCTCGCCGGCCTCGATCCTCCGGGCCAGCTCCAGGACGTGGGCGGCCCGCTCGCCCAGCCCGGCCACCTCCCGGAGCCCCTCTTCGCCGGCCCCGTCCACCGTGCTCGGCTCGGGCCAGGCGGTCCCGCTCTCGCTGAGGCGGACAAGCCCTTCGGCGGCGGCCGCCGCCCGACCCGGGGACGCCTCGGCGCCGCAGATCGCCCGGGCCAGCTCCTCCCAGAGGGTGGGGGCCCGGAGGAGACGGCCGGCCCCGATGTCGGGGAGCTTCCGGAGACGGGGCTCGTCCCGGCAGATCTCGTGGAAGCCGTGGAGGTCGCCGGCCAGGTCGAGCATGAAGACCAGGGCCTCGTCCACGTCGACCATCTCCTCCTCGGTGGGCTCCCATCCGGGGGTGCGCACCCGGAGCGCCAGGGTCCGGATCTCCTCGGGCCGGCCGCCCCGGGCGACCTCGAGCCGCTCCACGGCCTCCTCGGTGACCGCGATGCGGCGGGGCGTTCCGGCGGCGTCCCGGAGCACCCGGGTCAGGATCCGCTCTTCGGGATCCCAGCGGAAGGGGGGCGTCGGAGGGGTCCCGTGGGAGAGGACGGTGGGCTCGAGGCGGAAGTCCCCGGGAGTCGGAAGCGTCCAGGACGCGCCCCCGGCCTCCGGGACCGGCTCTTCGGCACCGGCGGTCATCCGCCCCCGGGTTCGTCGGAGGCGCCTGGCGCCTCCAGGACGGCGGCCAGGAAGCGGGCGGCCTCCTCCTCGGCCCAGAACCCGGGCGACCAGGGCGGGCCCTCCACGAAGCCGACGTGGCCGCCCCTGTCGGTCAGGACCGGATGCAGGTCGGGGTTCTCCCCCATGGCCTCCAGGGGCAGGGCCCGCCGGGGCAGGAAGGGGTCGTCCCGGGACTGGAGGAGGAGCGTGGGCGCGCGGACGTCGGCCAGGAAGCGTGCGGAGCTGGAGCGGTCGTAGTACTCCGACGCGTTCCGGAAGCCGTGGAGCGGCGCCGTGACCACGTCGTCGAAGGCCCGGAGCGTCCGGGTCCGGAGGGCCTCGTCCACGTCGACCCGACCCTCGAGGTCGGCCCGCTTCCTCCGCACCTTGGAGCGGAGCATCCGGAGGAAGTAGTGGGTGTAGAGCCGGCCCATGAGGCTCTCCTCCAGGAGCCGGGAGCCCGCCGCCAGGTCGAAGGGGACCGAGATCGCGGCGCCGGCGTCGACCAGCTCTCCGCCCCGACGTCCCTCCTCGCCCAGGAGCTTCAGGAGGACGTTGCCCCCGAGGGAGAAGCCCAGGGCCCCGACCGGGCGGTCGGGGAAGCGCGACCGGAGGGTCTCGACCACGAAGCGGAGGTCGCCGGTCTCGCCCGAGTGGTAGAAGCGGGCCCGCCGGTTCATCTCCCCGCTGCACCCCCGGAAGTTCATGCCCACGGGCCGGACGCCCCGGTCCAGGAGCGCCCGGTACGCGCTCAGGACGTAGCGGCGACGGCTCGAGCCCTCGAGGCCGTGGAGCACCACCACCACCGGAGCTCCGGAGGCGGGCTCGGGACCGAGATCCACGTCCAGGAAGTCGCCGTCGGGGGTCTCGAGGCGCTCGCGGCGGACCGGGGGCGCGTGGTCCGGCCGGAGGAGCTTGCCGCCCAGGGTCTGGCCGTGGGGACCGGGAAGCCACGGCGAAGGCCGGAAGGGCCGGGGATCGAACCTCCCCGCGGACCCCCCGGGAGGGGACGCCTTCGGGGCCTCAGCCGTCTCCGGCTCGGGGGTGGAACGGTGCATGGCCGGGAAGATAAGCGGGGCCGGGGCCGGCCTCCAACGCCCCCCGCCGCTCCTCGTTCCGCCTGGACTCCCCGACCCGCCGGTCCGCGCGTCTCCCTGGCATCCCGGGCCCGCTCCGCTCCATCTTCGCCCCGACGGCGACGATGTCCCCGGACGCGAGGAGCCGATGGCGGAGACGGACGGGCCACGAATCCCCCCTGGGCTGGCCCTGGCGGTGGCGGTGGTGGCGATCTCCTGGGCCGGGCCCCTCGTGCGGCTCGCCACGGCTCCGGCGCTGGCGATCGCCGTCTGGCGCCTGGTCTTCTCCGAGACCTTCGTCGCGGGGATCCTGGGCGCCCGGGGGAGCGTTCTCGGGGGGGAGCGGCTGAGCCGGCGGGATCTGGCCCTGGCCGTGCTCTCGGGTCTCTTCCTGGCGGGTCACTTCTGGAGCTGGATCGCGTCGGTGAAGCTGACGACGGTGGCCAGCTCGGTGGTGCTCGTCTCGACCCACCCCTTCTGGATCGCCGGGCTCTCGATGGCCTTCCTGGGCGAGCGTCCCGCGCCACGGGAGTGGATCGGGATCGGCGTGGCGGTTGGGGGGACGGTGGTGATCGGCTGGGGCGACTTCGCGCTGGGCGGGACCGCCCTCCTGGGCGACGCCCTGGCCCTGGGGGCGGCGCTCCTGGTGGCCGGGTACTACACGATCGGACGGCGGCTCCGGCAGAAGCTCGACCTCTGGGCCTACGTGGGACTCGTCTACGGGGTGGGGGCGGCGGCGCTCCTGGTCGTCCTCCTCCTGACCCCCGGCGTCGCCCTGACCGGCTACCCCGTCGGCGACTGGCTGGTCTTCCTGGGGCTGGCCGCCGGTCCCATGATGCTCGGCCACACCGGCGTGAACTACGCGATCCGCTACATGCCGGCGTACGTCGCGAACCTGGCCATCCTCGGCGAGGCCGTGGGCGCGACGCTGATCGCCTGGCTCCTGCCGGGGATCCGGGAGGTCCCCCCGTCCCAGACCCTGATCGGCGGGGCGCTCATCCTGGTGGGCATCGCCGTGGGCACCTGGAAGCCCCGCCGCCGGGAGGAGGGCGCGCCGAGCGGGGAGCGCTGAAACCTCCCGGCGCGATCGCCCGTAAGGTCCGGTGACGCAGCGTCGAACGCATCGGCATCAGGAGAACCGTGGTCATCACATCGCTCGTGGCATCCGTCGCCCTCGCGGGCACCTTCGCCGCCCTTCCGCCCGCTGCCCAGGAGGCGCCGTCGGCCGACGATCGTCTCTACGGCCGGGTGATCACGGCATCCGGCGACGTCTTCGAGGGCTTCATCCGCTGGGACCGGAACGAGGGCAGCTGGGCCGACCTCCTCACCGGGTCCAAGGAGCTCCCCTTCCGGAACCTGCGCGAGGCCGAGGAGCTCACGGACTACAGCCGGGACCGGGACGAGAACGAGATCGAGATCTTCGGGCTCCGGATCACCTGGTCGGACGACGACGATCACTACCCGGACCGGGCCGAGTCGGGGATCCGCTTCGGTCACCTCGGGGCCCTGGAGGTTCTGGACGACGACCGGGTGCTCCTCGAGCTCAAGTCGGGCGCCGAGGTCGAGCTCGCCGCCGGCTCCACCGACGTCGGCGACGGCAACCGGGGCATCGAGGTCGTGGACGCGGAGCGGGGATCGGTGGAGCTCCGCTGGCGGGACCTGGACCGGATCGAGTTCCGCCGGGCGCCGGCCGACGCCACCGTTTCCCCGGACACACACCGCCTCCACGGCACCCTCCGAACCCGGGACGGCCGGGAGTTCACCGGCTACGTCGCCTGGGACGTGGACGAGATCCTCACCTCCGACGTCCTCGACGGAGAGGATCGGGGCCGGGACCGGGAGATCCCCTTCGGCCGGATCGCCGCCATCGAGCGGGAGAGCTCCTCGGCCGCCCGTGTCGTCCTCCGGAACGGCGACGAGGTCGAGCTCCGGGGCTCGAACGACGTGAACGACAGCAACCGGGGCATCTCGATCTCGGAGCCGGCCCTGGGCCAGGTCATGGTCGAGTGGGACGACTTCGGCGCCCTCACCTTCCATCCGCCCGCCGAGCCCACGGGCTATGACGCCTTCGACGGGGGCGGGCCCCTCTACGGCACCGTCGCGAGCGAGGACGGGGACGAGTGGACCGGTCGGATCCGCTGGGACAACGACGAGGAGTACGGCTGGGAGATCCTCGACGGCCGGGACGGAGACATGGAGTTCGAGGTGGAGTTCTCCCGGATCTCCTCGATCCGCAAGCGCTTCACCGGCGGCGCCGAGGTCTACCTCCGGGACGGCAGGGTCCTGGAGCTCGACGACTCCAACGACGTGGACCGGGGCAACAAGGGGATCTTCGTCACCACCGAGGACGGCGAGACCGTCGCCGTCTCCTGGAACGACTTCGAGGAGGTCAGCTTCCGGGCCCCGCCGACGACGGCGGCGGCGCGCCGCTAGGAGACGCCTCTTCCGGGGACTTTGGGCTCAGCCGTCGGGGTCCGCCGGAGGCGTCAGGAGGTCTTCGTCGCCGGAGCCGCGCCGATCCTCGTCGATCTGCTCGTCCACGCTCCGGTCCACCGAGACGTCCTG
>CAZMPV010000273.1:0-4517 GCA_964567985.1 uncultured Gemmatimonadaceae bacterium | reverse complement strand
GGCGATGGTCCCGGAGGAGCGGGCCCATGCGGCGGAAAACGTCCTTCGGGCCCCGGATCCTCTCGCCCCGCTCCCCGGACTCGCTGGCGGCTCGACGGCCGAGCTCCAGGGCCGCGACGATCCGGGCCGCGGTGGCTGGGCCGACGCCGGGCACCCCTTCCAGGGACTCCACGGGGGCGGAGGCGAGGCTCCGGAGCGACGTCCCCGCCCCGGCCGCGATCCGCTCGGCCACCTCCACGGCCGAGGCGCCGGCCGTCCCGCTCCCCACCAGGATCGCCAGGAGCTCCCGGACCGAGAGGGCCCGGACGCCGGCGGAGCGCAGGCGCTCCCGGGGACGCTCGTGGACGGCCCATTCTCGAAGGGTGGGTCGGCGGGACATGCAGGGGAATGTGGGGCGTCCGATCGGGCGCCGGAATGGCGGGAATGGCCCGAGTCGCGCCTCAGGCCCCCGGGCTCCAGCAGCACTTCTTGTACTTCTTGCCGCTCCCGCAGGGACACGGGTCGTTGCGGCCGGGCTCGTCGGCCACGGTCACCGGCTCCTGGCTCGTCTCGCCCTGCTCGCCCCGGTTGGTCCGGAGGCGGCTGACGTCCTGCTGCTGGCCGCCCCCGCCGCCCCCGCCGGAGCCGCCGAACATGTCGCTCATGATGCCGCCGCCCTCGCTCTGCTTCCGGGCCGCCGGGCTCACGCCGAGGTCGCCGACGCCGCTTCCGCCGCCCGACGAGGTGCCGCCCCCGGCCGCGGCCGCCGCGGCCGCCCCGGCCTCCCGGCCCCCGCCCTGCCCGGACGACGCCGTCACGCCGGTGGCCGGCTGCTCGTCCGGCGCGGTGTACTGGAGCTTCTGGCGCTCGGTGAGCCGCTGGGGCGCGGGCCGCTGCTGGCCGACCTGGGCCCGGAAGAGGAGGTTCGCGGCGCTGGCCCGGATGTCCGCGATCAGGTCCACGAACATGTCGTAGGCTTCCTTCTTGTACTCGACGACCGGGTCCTTCTGGCCCCAGCCCCGGAAGCCGATCGACGACTTCAGGTGGTCCAGGTCGTAGAGGTGGTCCTTCCACTTGTCGTCGATCACCGAGAGGACGATCCAGCTCAGGACCTTCTCGGCGTGATCGCCGAACTCCTCGAGCTTGCGGTGGAAGTGCTCCCGGGCGGCCTCCAGGCAGACCTCGGTCACCTCTTCCATGTCGTCGAAGGGGTGCTCCAGGGTGTTCTCGTCGGGGAGCTCGTCCACCATGACGAAGTAGTCCAGGAGCATCTGCTCCCTGAGGCCGGCCAGGTCCCACTCCTCGGGGCGGAGCTCGGCGTCCAGGTACTCCTCGACGGTGCTGCGCACCGCCTCGTAGATCATCTCCCAGACCTGACCCTTCAGGTCCTCGCCCCCCTCCAGGGCGAAGAGCCGGAGGTCGTAGATGACCTCCCGCTGCTGGTTCATGACGTCGTCGTACTCGAGGAGCTTCTTCCGCTGCTCGAAGTTGTTGCCCTCGACCCGGGTCTGGGCCTTCTCGATCGACTTGGTGACCAGGCCGTGGGTGATCACCTCGCCCTCCTCGGCGCCCATCTTGTCCATGACCTTGGCGATGCGGTCCGAGCCGAAGATCCGCATCAGGTCGTCCTCGAGGGAGAGGAAGAACTGGGAGGCGCCCGGGTCGCCCTGACGGCCCGCCCGGCCCCGGAGCTGACGGTCGATGCGCCGGGACTCGTGGCGCTCGGAGCCCAGGATGTGGAGCCCCCCGCACTCGATCACGTAGTCGTCGGGCTTGTCGCTCAGGTCCTCCCACAACACCGGGTCCACGGGGGCGAGCTCCTCGAGCTCCAGGTCCCGCTCCTCGGCCCACTCCACGGTCCGGGGGTCGGTCACGCCCTCGCCGAGCTTAATGTCGGTGCCCCGGCCGGCCATGTTCGTGGCGATCGTCACCGAGCCGGGCTGGCCGGCCTCGGCCACCACCTGGCTCTCCCGCTTGTGGTGCTTCGCGTTCAGGACGTTGTGGGGGATGCCGCGGCGCTTGAGCATGCGGCTCAGCGTCTCGGAGACGTCGACGTTGGTGGTGCCCACCAGGACCGGCAGCTCCATCCGGTTGAGGCGCTCGATCTCGTCCATCAGGGCGTTGTACTTCTCCCGCTTCGTGCGGAAGATCAGGTCGTCCCGGTCCTCCCGGATCACCGGCTCGTGGGTGGGGATGACGAAGACGTCCAGCTCGTAGATCTCGTGGAACTCGCCCTCCTCGGTCTCGGCGGTCCCCGTCATCCCCGACAGCTTGTCGTACATCCGGAAGTAGTTCTGGATCGTGACGGTGGCCAGGGTCTGGGTCTCGCCCTGGATCTTCACGTCCTCCTTCGCCTCCACGGCCTGGTGCAGCCCGTCGCTCCAGCGCCGGCCCGGCATCTGCCGACCGGTGAACTCGTCGACGATGACCACGCCCTGCTCCGGGTCGACGATGTACTGCTCGTCCTTGTGGAAGAGCGCGTACGCCTTCAGGAGCTGGTGGATGATGTGGATTTTCTCGCTCTTCCGGGCGTACTCCTCCTCGAGCTCGTTGACGCGCTCCCGCTTCTCCTCGGCCGAGAGGTCCTCGTCCTCCTCGATCTCGCCGAGCTCCTCGGAGAGGTCCGGCACCACGAAGGCGTCGGGGTCCGAGGGCGAGAGCTCGTCCAGGCCCTTGTCCGAGAGCGAGACGTTGCGCCCCTTCTCGTCCATGGCGTAGTAGAGCATCTCGTCGATCTGCCAGAGGGCCTTCTCCCGCATGTACTCGCCCTCGACGTCCTGGACGAGCCGCTGGAGGCTCGGGTCGTCGGCGAACATCTTGAGCAGGCGCTTGTGCTTCGGCGCGCCCCGCTTGGCCGCCAGCAGCTTCTCGCCGGCGGCGTACTCCTCGCCCTCCTCCAGGTGCTCCACGGCCTCGGCCACCAGCTTGTTCACCACCCGGGTCTGCTTCTTGTGGAGCGAAGCGACCATGGGCTTGAACTTCTTGTACGGCTTCGAGCTGTCCCGGCCCACGGGCCCGGAGATGATCAGCGGCGTCCGGGCCTCGTCGATCAGGATCGAGTCCACCTCGTCCAGGATCGCGTAGAAGTGGCCCCGCTGGACCCGCTGCTCCAGCTGGTGGACCATGTTGTCCCGGAGGTAGTCGAAGCCGAACTCGTTGTTCGTGCCGTAGGTGATGTCGGCCCGGTACGCCTCGCGCCGCTCCGGGGAGCCCGGGTCGTGGAGGTCGATGCAGTCCACCGTGAGGCCCAGGTACTCGTAGATGAGGCCCATCCACTCGGCGTCGCGCTGGGCCAGGTAGGTGTTCACCGTGACCAGGTGGGCGCCCCGGCCCGCCAGGGCGTTCAGGTAGAGGGGCATGGTCGCGGCCAGCGTCTTCCCCTCGCCGGTGGCCATCTCGGCGACCTTGCCCCGGTGCAGGGCGATGGCGCCCAGGATCTGGACGTCGTAGGGCACCATGTCCCACTCCCACTCCTCGCCGGTGACCTCGACGGTGTTGCCCAGGTTCCGGCGGCACGCCTCCTTGACCACGGCGAAGGCCTCGCACATGAGGTCGTCCAGGGTCTCCTGGATCAGGTCCCGGAGCTGGCCCTCGAGGTCCGTGATCTCCTGGCTCAGGTCCGCCCGGAGCTGGGCGTCCTCGGTGTGGGCCTTCTCCTCCCGGAGCTCCTCGATCCGGCCTTCCAGGTCCTCGGTCCGGACGCGGATCCGCTCCCGGAACTCGTCGGTCTTCGCCTTGAGCTCCTCTTCGGGGAGGTCGTGGTACTCCTCGTAGAGCCGGTTGATCTCGTCGATCTCCGGCTGGAGCTTCTTGGCCAACCGCTTGTGGCGGGAGCCGATGATCTTCTTCAGAAGGGCTTTCAGCATGCCGTCGGTGTCCTGAGGTGAGCAGCGAGGCGCGGCGCGGGGGGGCGCGGCGCGCTCAGCCTTCTACATACAGCCGGTCGCGCTCGATGATCCGGCGCACGGGGTCGGGAACAAGGTAGCGGATGGGGCGACCGGCCCGTACCCGCTCCCGGATCCCGGTGCTGGAGACGTCGATCCGGGTCACGGGGACGAAGTCGTAGGGAACGTCCACGCCCGGCTCCACCGAGTCGGGCTCGTCGCCCTCCCGGGTGATCACCACCAGGCGGGCCAGTCGGGCCACCTCCTCCGGCTCCTTCCAGGCGTGGAGGTCGCCGAACTGATCGACGCCCATGACGAAGAAGAAGTCGGCGTCGGGGCGGCGCTCCCGGAGGGTCCGGAGCGTGTCCACCGTGAAGGACGGGCCCTCCCGGCGGATCTCCATGTCCGAGGCGGCCAGGCGGAGGTCGTCGCCCACCGCCGCCCGGACCATCTCGAGGCGGACCCGGGCCGGGGTGAACTCCTGGTCGCGCTTGTGCGGGGGGACGCCCGCCGGAATCAGGTAGAGGCCGTCCAGCTCCAGGTGCTCGACCACGTCCTGGGCCACGACGAGGTGGCCCATGTGGGGCGGGTCGAAGGTACCGCCGAAGAGGCCGAAGCGTCGGGGGGTCACCCGGCGTCGCCGTTGGCCCGGTT
>CAZMPV010000272.1:1548-4526 GCA_964567985.1 uncultured Gemmatimonadaceae bacterium | reverse complement strand
TGATCCTGAAGCTGAACGGCAAGACGAACGTCCCCTCGGACGCCGAGGCGCTCTCGACCTTCACCGGGAGCGTGGAGGAGGCGGTCTATCTGGGCGCCGACGCCGTGGGCTACACCCTCTACGTGGGCTCGCCCCGCCAGGACGAGGACTTTCTCCAGCTCCAGCACGTCCGGGAGGAGTGCGAGCGGTACGGAATGCCCCTGGTGGTCTGGTCGTATCCCAGGGGCCGGGCCATCGAGGAGAAGGGAGGCCGCAACTCGCTCTACGCCGTGGACTACGCGGCCCGCCTCGCCGTGGAGTTCGGCGCCGACGTGGTGAAGCTCAACATCCCCAAGCACGGCGACAAGGACGACCTCCAGCCCGGGAAGTACAAGGAGATCGACTACGACTACGCCGAGGGGGCCCGGATCGTCACGAAGCAGGCGCAGCGCTGCCTGGTGCTCTTCAGCGGCGGCAGCAAGCTCTCCGACGACGACGTCCTCAACAAGGCCCGGACCGCCATGGAGTCCGGCGCCACGGGGCTCATCTTCGGCCGCAACATGTGGCAGCGCCCCTACGACGAGGCGCTGGAGATGACGGCCCGGGTCAAGGAGGTCCTCCGGGACTTCCCGGCGTGACTCCGGCGCCCGCCCACGCTCCACCTCCTCCGCCTTCCACCCGCCGGGACCCGTGCCGGACGCCGACCGACTGAAGCGGGCCGCGGCCGCCGCCGCGGCGGAAGGGGTCGAGGACGGGATGGCCCTGGGACTGGGAACGGGCAGCACGGTAGCCCACTTCCTGGAGCTCGTCGGCGATCGGATCGCGGACGGCTCGCTGAGCGAGGTGGTCGGCGTCCCCACCTCGGTGCGGACCGCGTCGGCCGCCCACGCCCGAGGCATTCCCGTGGTGAGCCTGGAGGAGCACCCGGTCCTGGACCTGGCCGTCGACGGCGCCGACGAAGTGGACCCCGAGCTCCGCCTGATCAAGGGGATGGGGGGCGCCCTCCTGCGGGAGAAGGTGGTGGCCCAGGCCGCCCGACGCTTCGTGGTGATCGTGGACCAGGGCAAGGAGGTCGAGCGCCTGGGGACCCGCTCGCCGCTGCCGGTCGAGGTGCTCCCCTTCGCCTGGAGCGTCCACGCGGCCCACCTCCGGGAGCGGGGCGCCGACGTCGAGCTGCGGGAGGAAGCCAGCGGCGAGCCCTACACCACCGACAACGGCAACTACGTCCTCGACTGCCGCTTCCCGGAGGGGATCGACGAGCCGGAGGCCCTGGACGCCGCGCTCCGGGCCCGGGCCGGGATCCTGGAGACCGGCTTCTTCCTTGGGCTCGCCGACGAGGTCCTGGTGGGAGCGGAGGACGGCGTGCGCAGACGGACGGAGCCCTCCCCGTGACGGACGTCAAGCTCGCCCCCTCGATCCTCTCCTCCGACTTCGGCCGCCTCGCCGAGGAGGTGGCCCGGGCCGAGACGGCCGGCGCCGACTGGATTCACGTGGACGTCATGGACGGCCACTTCGTGCCGAACCTGACCATCGGCCCCGGCGTGACCCGGGCGGTCCGGGAGGCCACGGCGCTCCCGGTGGACGTCCACCTCATGATCGAGGCCCCGGACCGCTATCTGGAGGCCTTCGCCGACGCCGGGGCCGACTGGATCACCGTGCACCGGGAGGCGTGTCCCCACCTCCACCGCACCGTGGAGCGGATCCGGGGGCTCGGCTGCGCCCCGGGGGTCGCCGTGAACCCCGGGACGCCCCTCTCGACGCTGGAAGAGATCGTCCCGTACGTGGACCTCCTCCTGGTGATGTCGGTCAATCCGGGCTTCGGAGGGCAGAGCTACATCGGGACCTCGACGGACAAGCTCCGCCGGGCCCGGGAGCTCCTGGAGCGCCTCGGGCCGCCGGGCGCGGAGCTCGAGGTGGACGGGGGGGTGGACCCGTCCACCGCCCCGGAGGCCGTCGGAGCCGGGGCCTCGGTCCTGGTGGCGGGCTCGGCGGTCTTCGGGCATGCCGAGGGGGTCGGGGCCGGGCTCGACGCGCTTCGGGCCGCGGCGCATTCCGCGGAGAGCGGCTGACGGGCCGTGCCGGAGCAGACGCTTCTCGTGGTCCTGGCCCACCCGGACGACGAGGTGGTGGCCACGGGAGCGATCCGGGCCCAGCGGGAGCGGGGCGACCGGGTCGTCGTCCTCTGGCTCACCCGGGGAGAGATGACCCAGGCGTTCGGGTCGATTTCCACCGAGGAGGTGGCCCGGAAGCGGGAGGCGATGGCGGACGGAGCCGCCCGCATCCTGGACGCCGAGACCCGCTTCCTCGACCTTCCGGACACCGGGGTCCGGCCCACCCGGGAGGCCGCCGTGCGCGTGGCCCGGATCGTGGCGGAGGTCCGCCCCGACGGCCTCCTCACCTGGGGCGACGGCTGGGTACGGGGCTTCCGTCATCCGGATCACCAGGCCACCGGAAAGATCGCCCGGGACGCGGTCAACCTGGCCCGGATCGCGAAGGTGGTGGAGCCGGCGGAGCCCCACCGGGAGCGCTGCACGGTCTTCACCTACCGGGGCGTCCACTCCCGGCTCCCGGCGGTGGCCATCGACGTCGAGGACCATCGGGACACGATCTTCGAGCTGGCGGCCTTCTACCGGGAGCGGATCGGCTTCGGAGACCCGGAGTGGCTCGAAGGTCGGCTCCGGGACGCCGGGCGCAGGTGGTCGGTCCGCTACGCCGAGGAGTTCGACGCCTGGGAGTCCGGCAGCGGCCTGGTGGAGCACCTGTTGCCACCCCTGGAGGGCGGAGGCCGCTTCCATCCCGACCGAGAGCGAGGGCCCGACCCCGGGTGAGGGAGATGGACTGCGGCGATTGCCGGACCGATGGTCCGGGACCTACACTGAGAGCGGAGACGACATGTCCGATTCCTCGATCCTCGACGACGACGCCCTGGACCGCCTCCGGGAGTGGGGGGGCGCCGAGCTCGTCGACCGGATGATCCGGATCTTCCTGGATCACGCCCC
>CAZMPV010000272.1:0-1448 GCA_964567985.1 uncultured Gemmatimonadaceae bacterium | reverse complement strand
CAAGATCGCAGTGGTGGAAGACAATCCGGACAACCGGCTGCTCGTGCAGGCGATCCTCGAGGGGGAATACGAGATCGCCGAGTACGAGACCGGGAAACAGGCGGTGGCCGGCCTCTCGGAAGCCGCGCCCGACCTGGTCCTCCTGGACATCTCGCTTCCCGAGATGGACGGGCCCGAGGTGCTCAAGTGGATCCGGGAACAGGAGGAGCTGGCTGACCTGCCGGTCATCGCCCTGACCGCCCACGCCATGGCCGGAGACCGGGAGAAGTTTCTGGCCGAAGGCTTCGACGAGTACGTCACCAAGCCGATCGTCGACGAGTCGGTTCTCCTGGACGCGATCGAGAATTGTCTGAACCGGACCGACTGAGCTTCCGACCCCCCGCGGACGAGGAGAGCGGCGCGGAGGAGCCCGAACCGGCTTCGTCCATCCCTTCCGGCGTCCTCGACGACGATCGGGCGCCCCAGAGAGCCACGATCTACTGGGTCCTGGCCCTGGTCCTGGCGGCCGGGACCCTCCTGCTGCGCGAGTCGCCGTGGCAGACCGGGGGAACCCTCCACACCTACGTGGAGTTCGCCTCCACGATCCTGGCCCTGATCATCGGGGCCCTGGCCCTGGTCCGCTTCTACAGCAAGAAGCGGGGCACCTACCTCTTCATCGGCACCGGCTTCCTGGGCACCGCCGTCCTCGACGGCTATCACGCGGTCATCACCTCCGGGCTCGTGCCGGCCCGGACGCTCTTCGAGGCCGAGGATCTCTCGGCCTGGTCGTGGTTCGGCTCCCGGCTCTTCCTGGCCCTCTTCCTCTACGTGAGCTGGCTGGCGTGGCGACGGGAGGACTGGTCGGGCGGGCCGGAGGAGGTCAAGGAGGGCTCGGTCTTCCTGACGGCCGCGGTCCTGGCGGCGATGATCTGGGCCTTCGTGGCGTTCGTACCCACCGGCCAGGCCTACTACCCCGACCTCCTCGTCCACCGGCCGGCGGAGTTCTTCCCGGGGCTCTTCTTCGTGCTGGCCCTGGGAGGCTACGTCTCGAAGGGGAGCTGGCGGCGGGACCCCTTCGAGCACTGGCTCGTGGTGGCGCTCATCCTCAGCGCTGCGGCGAACGCGGTCTACATGCCCTTCTCGTCGCACCTCCACGACGCGGGCTACGACGTGGCACACCTGCTGAAGGTCGTCAGCTACGGGGCGGTCCTCATCGGCCTCATGGTGAGCGTGTACGTGACCTTCCACCGGGAAGAGGAGGCGATGGAGGAGGTCCAGGCCGCCAACGACGCCCTGGCCAGGGAGGTGGCCGTGCGCCGGCGGGCCGAGCGGGTGCTCCAGGAGAGCGAGGCCCGGCTCCAGGACTTCCTGGACAACGCCAACGACCTCATCCAGAGCACCGCTCCCGACGGGACCCTCCTCTACGTGAACCGGGCCTGGTCCGAGACCCTGGGCTACGGCGAGGACGA
>CAZMPV010000271.1:0-4545 GCA_964567985.1 uncultured Gemmatimonadaceae bacterium | reverse complement strand
GTTCGTCCGGTCCGCGATGTAGAGGCGACTGTCCGGACCCACGTCGAGGGCCGTGGGCGCGCCGATCGTGGCGCTCCGGGTGGTGACCACGGTGTCGGCGTCCGGGAAGGTCACTTCGAGGACGCCGTCGCGTTCGGAATCGGCTGTGCAGCCAGTCGAGGAGAGGAGAGCGATGAGGAGGACCCCGACCCTCCATGCCCCGTGCCGGCCTGTATCGGGTACCCGATCTGACATGGTCCCTCCGAGCGACGACACGCTCGTACTATCTACTAAGTATGTAGTACACCATCCGCGTGCAACCGTCGAATCCCAGAAGGCCGGTCCAGCGTCACCGCATCCACCCCGTCGAATAGAGGATAATCCCCCCGCCGCCGTAGACGACCGACTCCGTGGGAGTCAGAACCACCGCCACCTCGATCATCTCCAGGGGGATCCCGGAGACGAACTCGGGGCGGATCGGGGCGCCGTCCAGGTAGACCGGGAGGCACTGCTGGGTGCGGTAGCGGAAGCAGAGCTCCTCACCGACGCCCTGCACCGTCACCCCCGGCGTCCGGCTCCACTGGATCATCTCCCGGACGCCGTGGCCCCGCTGGGCGTGCTCGACGACCGTCGGCCGCATGAGCGGCTCCCAGCGGAGGGCGTCCGGGTTCATGGCGAGCTGGGCGCGGAGCTCCCGCTCCACCCTGTCGATCCGCTCGGCCGTGACGACCACGCCCTCGATCGGGACCGGGGTGGGGGTGAGGACGAGGTCGACGGGATAGCTCCGTGCCGGATCCCGGACCTCCAGGAGCGCGGACTCGAAGCGCTCGTAGCCGAGGTGGTCGGCGACGATCCGGTACGCGCCGGGCTCGGGGGCCTCCAGGGTGAAGCGGCCGGCCGCGTCGGAGAGCGCACCCACCACGGGCTTCCCGTCCGAGTCGAGGAGTCGCACCACGACGTCGCCGACCGGCTCGTCGTCGGCCTCGGAGAGGATGCGACCTTGGAGGGTCTGGGCCTCGAGCGCCGCCGGGACCGCGACGAGGAGCCACGCGAGGAGGGCGATGCCGAGTCTCACGGCTTGGTCCAGATCAGGATGATTCCGCACCCCTCCATCCGTCCTCCCCCGTACTCCAGGGGCGCCTCGGCGGGCCGGCGGAACACCTCCACGGCCTCGATGTCCGGGACTGCCAGACCCAGGTTGTCCAGGAACCCGCCTGCCGTGCGGTGGAATCCGTCGACGTAGACCCGGGGGATGCACCAGCCCCGGCTTCCCCGCATCCGGAGCCGGTCCTGTCCGAAGCCGTACCTGATGTTCACACCCTGAACCCGCCCGAAGAGTCCCGCCAGGTGCGGCGGGTTCATCCGCTCGAGGTCGCCCGGGGTGATGAACTTGCCCAGCCCGCCGCGCATGCGGTCGACGAAGCCGTTGCGGACGAGATCGATCTCGCCGGTGACCTCGGCCTGGCCGGCCCGGACGAGCAGGGACTCCAGGACGACGGGGTGCGGGGGGATCCGGAAGTCGACGCTGATCGAGTCCGAGGGCCCGAGGCGGAAGGGGCCGTCGGTGGCGTTCCGGTAGCCCAGGGCCTGGGCGGTCAGCAGGTACGCGCCGACCGTGTCGGCACCGACCGAGAGCCGGAACGCCCCCGACCCCCGGGATTGCGTCGTCCGGACGAGCGCTCCCTCCTCGGTGAGGAGGGCCACGGTGCCGGTGGACACCGGCTGGTCGGTTCCTGACTCCAGGAGGCGGCCGGTGACGGTCTGGGCCCCGGCCCCCGGCACGGCCGGAGCCAGGAGAAGAAGCGCGATCACGGCGGAACGGATCGTCAATGTGCCGACCTCTCAGTCGGGGAGGTTGTCTTCGCCTTCCGTATCGCGGGACGACCACCCTACAGAGGTGCAACCCCCGTTCCAGACGATCAAGCCCGTCGTTGCGCGGTCCTCGGCGTTCGAGCGTCCGGAATCTCCTCCAACCGGCGTCCCACAGAGTGGACACTCCGGCGGCCAGGCCGGCCAACCGCTACCCGCCGGGCTCGACCAGGCGATATCTCTCCACGTATTCCACGTCGGCCGCTCCCACGCTCCGCCCCAGGACGAAGTCCGCGCCGATCTCGTGGGGGGTGAAGCCGGCCGGCGTCCGCACCTCTCCGAGAAAGCGGCCGTCCGGCGCGAAGACGAGCCAGACGGACGGTCCGTCGTGCCAGTAGGGCCGATAGCTCAGCGCCCAGAGGTTGCCAGGGGCGTCCACGCGGAGCGCCGAGAAGGTCGGCTTGGTCGCGACCCGGGGCAGGTCCCGGTACCGGTCCTCGATCCGACGCTCGGCCTCCGGGTCCGACACCAGGTTCCGACGCCACCGGACGAAGCGATCGATCGTCTCGTCGGTGACGGGCGCGGGCTCCCGATCGAGGCGCAGGCTCGCCAGCAGCCTCCCGTCCCGGGAGAAGCGCTGGATGCGATGGCGCTCGCCCGACGAGAAGTAGAACGTGCTGTCACCGACGGCGACGACGGACTGCCGGGTGCGAGCCGTCGCCGAAGGTTCCCAGGACGGTGGGCAGTCCGCCCTCCCTGACGTCCGCCAGGGCGAACGCGCGGGCGAAGCCGCCGGCGGTCGAAGACCCGGAGCGAGTCGGGCGCCGGGTCGTCTCATCGGCGTGTGGGTCGCGGTGGACCGATCGCTGTCACAGCGGGCTCTACCTCCCGACACACCCCCGCCATCAGCGAAAGTTGCCCTACCGCCCCGTGCCGTCCCGCGGCGAAACCGACAGCACCGCTCCGCCCACCTCCTGGAGGCCGGCGAGCACCAGCTCGGGCGGCTCGTCGGGATCGGTGTCCCGCAGTGGCAAGCCCGCGACGGGCATCCGTAGCGACCACTCCCGCACGAACCAGGCCCCCGCCGCCGTGTGGTCGAAGACGACCTCGCCGCCCAGGGCGTCGGTCGGAAAGTCCCGGGAAAGGTTCCGGTAGTCGAACTCGACCCGCTCGAGCTCGCCGGTTCGCGCGTCGAGCCACAGCACCCCGCCGATCTCGGGGGTCTCCCGGCCGCTGAGGGGTCGGAACGCGAGGCCCACGCGCCGGCGCTCGGCGTCACCCCCCTCCGAGACCACCTCGAAGCAGTGGGTCGAGAGGAAGACGTCGGAGAGGAGCGTTCGCGCGTCCGGGCCGTAGTAGTGCCTCTCGCCGTCCCGCTCCTGCACGTACCCCATCGACGCCAGGATCTCGGGCGCCATGCTTCGGAAGGGGTGTCGGCCGACGACGAGTCGCGTGTCGGCGTCCTCCTCCCGGACCCGCTCGCCGTCCACATCGAGGCGCCGGGTGTAGACCTCGGTTTCGAAGGTCAGCTCACCTTCCTCCTCGGTCCAGCGCGCGACCTCCAGCGCCTTCCGGGCCTCGTTCCAGATCCGGGCCGTCAGCGCGCCTTCCTCGGGATTCACCCTGCACCGCCTCTCGCCTCGCACATCGATGCCCGTCAGGGCGATGGGCTCGAAGTGCGCCTCCATCCTGTGGGTGAGGGTGTCCCCGGTGGTGAGGCGGAGCGGGCTGGAGCGGGCGGTGCGGTAGCCGATCCGCTGGGCCCGAAGGCGGTAGCTCCCCGGCTCCGGAGCCCGGAGGGTGAAGGTGCCCGTGGAATCGGTCAGGACGCTGGCGACCCGGTCGCTCTGCTCGCCCACGGAAACGAGGCTGACCAGGGCGCCCTCGACGCCGTCTCCGCTGCCGGAATCGAGGAGGCGCCCGTCCACGACCTGGGCGGTACCCGGAGCCGGAGTCAGGAGAATGGCGGCCGTCAGAAGCGGAAGGAGGGGGCCGCGGCGAGCTCTCCTGTTGGAGTCGGAGAGGGGGCGTGCCGGCATCGTTCCGCCTCCCGTGCCCCGCCCCCTACTTCGTCCAGATCAGCACGATCCCGCACCCGCCCCGGTCTCCGCCGCCGTACTCGAGGGGCGCCTCGGCGGCCCGGCGGAAGACCTCGATCGCCTTCACGTCCCGGGGCTGGAGGCCGAGGTGCTCGAGGTTCCCCTGGATCGCCGTGCGCAGGCCGTCGACGTAGACGTCCGGGATGCACCTGCGTCCGGCGCGGCGCATGAGGATCTGGTCGCCCCCGAATTCGTAGTTGACGTTCACGCCCTGGATGCGCTCGAAGAAGCCGGCCACGTCCTCGACGTACATCCGGCTCAGGTCGTCGGGGGTCAGGAACTTGCCCAGCCCGCTCCGCATCCGGTTGGCGAAGCCGTTGCGGACGAGCTCGGTGTCGCCGCCGAGACCCATGCTCCGGGCCTCGACCCGGAGGGAGTCGAGGACGACCGGCTGCGCCGGGATCCGGAACTCGACGGTGATCGTGTCGGACGGGCCGAGCTCGAAGGGACCGTCGGTGGAGTTCTGATAGCCCAGGGCCTGGGCGCTCAGGAGGTAAGCGCCCGTGGAGTCGGCGGGGACGGAGAGCTGGAACTGACCCGTGCCCCTGGACTGGACGCTGGTCACGACCTCCCCGGCCTCGGTCATGATCGCCACCGTCCCGGCGGAGACCGGCTGGTCGCTGCCGCTCTCCAGGAGCCGGCCCCGGATCGTCTGGGC
>CAZMPV010000270.1:0-4548 GCA_964567985.1 uncultured Gemmatimonadaceae bacterium | reverse complement strand
CTACATCGAGCCCAGCGCCCGCTCGATCAGGGCCTGATTCGACGGGGCCTTCTTCATGACCGCGAGGAGCTCCTCCATGGCGTCCACGGGATTCATGTGACTGAGCTCCTTCCGCATGGCACGGGACACCCGGAGGGCGTCCTCGTCGAGGAGGAGCTCCTCCTTCCGGGTCGATGACGACGTGATGTCGATGGCGGGGAAGATCCGCTTGTCCGCCAGCTCCCGGCTCAGGACCAGCTCGCTGTTGCCGGTGCCCTTGAACTCCTCGAAGATGACCTGATCCATCCGGGATCCGGTGTCCACGAGGGCCGTGGCCACGATGGTCAGCGAGCCACCGCCCTGGTTCGGGTCGATCTTACGGGCGCTGCCCAGAAAGCGCTTCGGCTTCTCGAGGGAGTTGGCGTCGAGGCCGCCGGACAGGGTCCGTCCGGTCCCTTCTTCGACCGTGTTGTGGGCCCGGGCGAGCCGGGTGATCGAGTCGAGGATGACGACCACGTCCTGTCCCATCTCGACCCGGCGACGGGCCCGCTCCAGGGTCATCTCGGCCACGTTCGTGTGCCGGTCCGGGGGCCGGTCGAAGCTCGACGACACCACGTCGCCGAAGCCGGCCTGCTCCATCTCGGTGATCTCCTCCGGGCGCTCGTCGATCAGGAGGATGATCAGCTCGCACTCCGGGTGATTCGTGACGATCCCCTGGGCCACCGACTGCATCACCGTCGTCTTCCCCGCCTTTGCCGGCGCCACGATCATGGCGCGCTGGCCCTTGCCGAAGGGGCAGAAGAGGTCGATGACGCGGTTGGTGAAGTCCGGCTGGCCCCGGTGCGTCCGGCCGCACTCGAGGTCGAGCTGCTCGTCGGGGTGCATGGCGCTCAGCCGGTTGAAGTCGGGCCTCCGCCCGACCTGCTCCGGCTCGACGCCGTTCACCTCCGAGAGGTGGGTCAGCGGCGGGGACTTTCCGCTGCGGGGGCTCTTGCCCACGTGGCCGGAGAGCTCGTCGCCCGTCCGCAGGTCGAACTTCTGGATGATCTTGGATCCGACGTAGATGTCGTCGTCGCTCGGCGCGTATCCGGCGTGCTTCCGTCGGATGAAACCAGATCCGCTCCCGAGGACCTCGAGGATCCCCAGTGGCTGGTCGTTGTTCACGGCTCTGTCTTCTCTGACCGGTGTGGATGCAGGTCGATGGGCGTGGCGGGCCCGGGTCCGAACACTTCGAAACGAACGGAAGAGAGGACTTCCGGACGGAAGCCCCGTTCCCTTCGGACGGCCCCCGGATCGACCGACGGAATGCCGGCGACCGGGTGCCCCAGCCCCCTCCGCGGTCCCGGCTGAAGCGCCGTGCCGACCCCGGGGAGGCCAGCCAATCATGGGAAGATCGACGGCGAACGGCAAGGTGAGGTCCTCTGACGGGCCCGACGGTCACCCCGGAATCGAGGCCGCCGATCCACCGAACTCGCCCACCGGACGCCCCCCGCAGACGACGCCCGTACAGGGATTCCGACCCGCCCAGTAAGCGAGGTCCCGGGGGTGGGTGACGTCCCAGAGCGCCAGGTCCGCGGCCTTTCCCTCTTCGAGGGTGCCGCACCGGTCGTCGATCCCCAGGACCCGGGCTCCGAGGCGGGTGGCACCGTGGAGCGCCTCCGCCGGCGTCAGCCCGAAGTGCACGCAGGCCAGGTTCATCGTCAGGACCAGCGAGGACACCGGCGACGTCCCCGGATTCAGGTCCGTGGCCACGGCCATGGGAACGCCGATCTCCCGGAAGCGCTCCACCGGGGGGCGGGCCTCGCCGCCGAGGTAGTGGTACGCGCCCGGGAGCAGAACCGCCGCCGTGCCCGCGTCGGCCATGGCCCGGACGCCGTCGTCGGAGGCGTGCTCGAGATGATCCGCCGAGCGGGCGCCCAGCCGCGCCGCCAGGGCGGCCCCGCCCGAGTCGGAGAGCTGGTCCGCGTGGAGTCGGAGGTCGAGCCCCCGCTCAGCTCCGGTCCGGAGCACGGATTCGGACTCCTCCACCGAGAAGGCGATGCCCTCGCAGAAGGCGTCGACCGCGTCGGCCAGCCCTTCCTCGACCGCCCGGGGGATCGTCTCCTCCCGCACCTCCCGGAGGTAGCCCGCCCTGTCGCCTTCGCGCTCCGGCGGGAGGGCGTGGGCCGCCAGGAGGGTCGTCCGCACCCTCACGGGAAGCTCGGCGCCCAGGCGCCGCGCCACCCGGAGCATCCGGAGCTCGGTCTCGGTGTCGAGCCCGTAGCCGGACTTGACCTCCACGGTCGTCACTCCCCCGGAGAGGAGCTCCCGGACCCTGCGGGCTCCGGTTTCGAAGAGCTCGGCCTCGCTCGCTTCCCGGGTGGCCCGGACCGTGCTCAGGATCCCGCCTCCGGAGCGGGCGATCTCCTCGTAGCTCTCCCCCCGGAGGCGCCGCTCGAACTCGTCGGCGCGGCTCCCGGCGAAGACCAGGTGGGTGTGGCAGTCCACCAGGCCCGGGGTGATCCAGCCGCCGACCTCGAATCGTCGGGCATGCTCGGCCGCCGGATCCCCCAGGACCTCCGCCCGGGTGCCCACGGCGGCGATCGTCCCGTCCCGGACGGCCACGGCCCCGTCCCGGACGATCCCCCAGGGATCTCCGGCGCCCGAGGCCAGGGTCGCCACGTCGGCGTCGATCCAGACCGCGTCCCACCCCGTCACGACGGGCCGATCCCGGTATGGGGCCCTCGGTTGATGCGGTGGCCCGAGCGATCTACCATTCCACCCATGTCTTCATACATCGTCGACAATGCGCTCCTCCCCTCGGGGTGGCACCCCCGGGTTCGCCTGGAGGTGGATTCCACCGGCTATCTCCTGAGCGTGGAGCCCGACTCCGAGCCCCGGGACGACGACGAGCGAATCCGGGGCGCCGTCCTTCCCGGCGTTCCCAACCTCCACTCCCACGCCTTCCAGCGGGCCATGGCCGGCCTGGCCGAGCGCGGCTCCTCCAGCCACGACACCTTCTGGACCTGGCGGGAGCTCATGTACCGCTTCCTCCAGAACCTCGGTCCCGACGACGTCGAGGCCGTCGCGGCCCAGCTCTTCGTCGAGATGCTGAAAGCCGGCTACACGTCGGTCGGCGAGTTCCACTACCTGCACCACGATCGGAACGGCGAGCCGTTCGACGATCCCGCCGAGATGTCGCTCCGGGTGATCTCGGCCGCCCGGGAGGCCGGCATCGGCCTCACCTTCCTGCCCTCCCTCTACACCTCGGGTGACTTCGGGGGCGCGCCCCCCACCGACGGCCAGAAGCGCTTCCTCCTCTCCGTGGAAGACCTCCTCCGCCTCGTCACCCGCCTCCGGGGGGAGACGACGGAGGACCCGCGCCACCGGATCGGGGTCGCTCTCCACAGCCTCCGGGCCGTCTCCCCGGAGGAGCTCCGGACCTGCGTCGCGGGCGTCCAGCACCTGGATCCCGACGCCCCGATTCACCTCCACGTCGCCGAGCAGACGCGGGAGGTCGAGGACTGCCTGGCCTGGTCCGGGGCGCGCCCGGTGGAGTGGCTCCTGGACCACGCGCCGGTGGGTCCGAGCTGGTGCCTGGTCCACGCCACGCACCTGGTCGAGTCCGAGGTCGAGGGCCTGGCGAACTCCAGCGCCGTCGTCGGGCTCTGCCCCAGCACCGAGGCCAACCTCGGCGACGGCATCTTTCCCCTCGCCGACTTCCTGGGTCTGGAGGGCCGCTTCGGCATCGGCTCCGACGCCCACGTCTCCGTGAGCCCCGTGGAGGAGCTCCGCTGGCTCGAGTACGTCCAGCGGCTCACCCATCGGGAGCGGAACATGGCCGCCGGGCACCGGGAAGCCTCGACCGGAGCCATCCTCTTCTCCTGGGCGCTCGCGGGGGGCGCCATGGCCCTGGGACAGCGGATCGGCGCTGTTGCTCCCGGCGCCCGGGCCGACCTCCTCGTCCTGGAGCCCGACCATCCCATCCTGGCCGGACGCGAGGACGACGACCGGCTCGACGCCTGGATCTTCTCCGGCAACCGGAATCCGGTCCGGGACGTCATGGTCGCCGGCGACTGGGTCGTCCGCGACGGCCGGCACCCCGGGGAGGAGGAGATCCGGGCGCGCTACGTCTCCACCGCGAAGCGCCTCGCCTGATCGGGCTCACCCCTCCTCCATGGGAAGACGGATCCCGTGCCGCTCCGCCGTCTTGCGGGCTTCGTCGTAGCCGGCGTCTGCGTGCCGGGCCACCCCCAGCCCCGGGTCGTTGGTGAGAACCCGCTTCAGACGCTCCGCCATCTCGTCGGAGCCGTCGGCGACGATCACCTGGCCGGCGTGCAGCGAGTTGCCGATCCCGACCCCGCCCCCGTGGTGGAATGAGACCCAGCTCGCCCCGGAAGCGGTATTGAGGAGGGCGTTCAGGACCGGCCAGTCGGCGACCGCGTCGCTGCCGTCCTTCATCCCCTCGGTCTCCCGGTTGGGCGAGGCGACAGAGCCCGTGTCCAGGTGGTCCCGGCCGATGACGATGGGTGCCGAGATCTCCCCCGAAGCCACCAGCTCGTTCAGCGCCAGGCCGAAGCGGGCCCGGTC
>CAZMPV010000269.1:0-4556 GCA_964567985.1 uncultured Gemmatimonadaceae bacterium | reverse complement strand
CCGAACCCCTTCCGCACGGACTCCGAGCGCTCGGCCACCGGTGGGGTGGACCTCCTCTACCGCATCACCTCCGACTTCACCCTGAACGCCACGCTCAACCCCGACTTCGGCCAGGTGGAGGTGGATCCGGCGGTGGTGAACCTGGGGGTCTACGAGACGTTCTTCGAGGAGAAGCGGCCCTTCTTCGTGGAGGGGAGCCAGATCTTCGACTTCGCCCGGGGCAACAGCGGGGGGCGGCTCTTCTACTCCCGGCGGGTCGGGCGCCGACCCCAGCTCGGAGCGCCGACGGGGCGGGCCGACGTCCCGGGAGAGACGACGATCCTCGGAGCGGGGAAGATCTCGGGGAAGACCGAGAGCGGCTGGTCGTTCGGTCTGATGGAGGCGGTCACGAGCAGGGAGGAGGCCCGCTACCTCGAGGCCGACCTCGGTGAGGGGCGGACGGTCGTCGAGCCCCGGACCAACTATCTGGTGGCCCGGGCCCGTCGGGACCTGAGGGGCGGCCGGACCACGCTCGGGGGGATGTTCACCGGGGTCAACCGCTCGACCTCCGCGGCCCGGGTGGCCGCTGCGCTGCCTGCTTCGGCGTACGCCGGCGGTCTGGACTTCAACCACGAGTTCGCCGACCGGAGCTGGGCGGTCCGGGGCAGCCTGATCGGGAGCCGGGTGGCCGGCTCCCCGGAGGCGATCTCCGCCGTCCAGCGGGCGCCGAACCACTACTTCCAGCGCCCCGACGCCGACCACCTGGATCTCGACGCCGACGCCACGAGCCTGACGGGGTATTCGGCCTCCCTCACGCTGGCGCGCCAGGCCGGGCTGCACTGGCTCGGTGAGATCGGCGGCGCCGTGACGAGCCCGGGCTACGAGATCAACGACCTGGGCTTCTCCTACCGGACCGACCGTCGGGACGTCCAGGGCAACCTCCGCTACCAGGAGAACCGGCCGGGCGACGTTCTCCGGAACTGGACCGTGGGAATGTTCGCCCGGCACGAGTACAACCACGCCGGCCAGTCGATCCTGAAGATGTACAACCTGATGGCCGACTTCCGGCACCTCGACTTCTGGGGCGGTCACCTGATGCTCTCCCACCAGGGCCGGGCCATGGACGACCGGAGCACGCGGGGTGGGCCCCTGCTCGTCCGGCCGGCCACCACGAGCGCCATGGTGGCCCTCCGTTCGGACGGCCGGAAGAACGTGACCGTCGACGGCCGCATCCAGGCGGCCCGGACCGAGTTCGACGGCTCCCGGCTCTCCGGGGGTCTCAGCCTGGGGCTCAAGCCCACCCCGCGCTGGAACCTGAGCGTGGGTCCCCGGGTGACGGTGGAGGACGTGCCGGCCCAGTACGTGGGCACCGTGGCCGACGGCTTCGAGGCCACCTACGGGAGCCGATACCTCTTCTCGCCCCTGGAGCGGACGGAAGTGGGGCTGGAGACCCGGCTGAACTACACCTTCACCCCGGGCCTCACCCTGGAGATGTACGCGCAGCCGCTCATCTCGGCCGGAGACTACGGCGAGGTCCGCTACCTGGGAGCCCCCGGCACATTCGACTTCGAGGCCTACGAGGGCGAGGCGCCGGACCGCGACTTCAACCTCCGGAGCCTCAGGGGCAACGCGGTGCTCCGGTGGGAATGGCGCCCGGGATCGACCCTCTACCTGGCGTGGCAGCAGGACCGCTCCGCCGTCGAGGGGACCGGCGACTTCGATTTCGGGCGGGACCGGGAGGCGCTCTTCGCCGCCCCACCGGACAACATCTTCCTGGTGAAGGTGGACTACTGGTTCGCGCCGTAGCGGACTCCCCGGGGCGATGATCCCCCGGCGTGGGGGCCAGGCCGGGAGGTCGAGGCGTCAGCCGTTCCGGAGCACGTCCGCCGGATCGGTCCGGGCCGCCCGCCGGGCCGGCAGCCACGAGGCGGCCGTCGCCACCGCCAGGAGGAAGAGGGCGCCGGCCCCCAGGGTCGCCGGATCGAGGGCTCCCACCCGAAAGAGGAGTCCCTCCAGCGACGGCGTCGCCAGCAGGGCCAGGCCGAGGCCGACGGCCACGCCCACGGCCGCGGTCACGAGGGACTCGCCGACGACCATACGCACGAGCCGGATCCGGGCCGCCCCCAGGGCCGCCCGGATCCCCAGCTCCTCGGAGCGTCGGGCCACCGAGAAGGAGACGACCGCGTAGATGCCCAGGCTGGCCAGGACCACGGCCAGCAGGGAGAAGACGCCCAGGAGGGCGGCGGCGGCCCGAGGGCCGGAGAGGGTGTTCCCCAGGTACGACTCGAAGCTCCCGAGACGGGTCACGGGGAGCGACGCCCGGACCTCCCGGAGCTCCCTCCGGAGGCTCCCGGCCAGGCTCGCGGGATCGCCGGCGGTTCGGGCCACGACGGTGAACGAGCCGAGGCCCGTCTGCTCCGCGGAGAAGTAGATGAACGGGGTCGGAGGCTCCTGGAGGCTCTCCACCTTGGTGTCCTCGACGACGCCGATCACCCGGCGCCAGGCGTCGGGCTGGCCCTGGGGCCGCACCCGCCGGCCCACCGCGTCGCCTCCCCAGAAGCGCCGGGCCGCGGTCTCGTTGACCACCACCACCGTCGGGCTCTCGGGTCCGTCCTGTCGGGAGAACGCCCGGCCGTCGACCACGTCGATTCCCATCGTCTCGAAGTACTCCCGGCCGACGGTGGCGAAGTCGAGCTCGACGGAGCCGGTTCCGCTCGTCGGCTCGTAGCCCTCCACCACCGTCGTCGTGCTCCCGCCGCCCTGGACGGGAAGGCGGGAGGTGACGGACGCCCGCTCCACGCCGGGGAGGGCCCGGACGCGCCGGAGGATCTCGTCCCGGACCACCGGGGCCTCACCGTCGGCGACACCGGCCTGAAGGAGGTTCGTGCTCACCAGGGCGATCCGCTCCACGTCCACACCGGGATCGACGCCCCGGACGTTCGAGAGGCTCCGGGCCATGAGCCCGGCGCCGACGAGGAGCACCAGGGAGACCGCCACCTGCACGGCGATCAGCCCTCGCCGCAGGAGCGACGTGCCCCGGCCGGCGGTGGAGGTGCGGCTCTCCTGACGGAGGGTCGAGGCCACGTCGGTCCGGGCGCTCCGGAGGCCGGGCGCCAGGCCGAAGAGGACGGCGGTGAGGAGGACCAGGGCCAGGCTGAAGAGCAGCACCCGGTGGTCCACCGCCACGTCGATCGTCATCCCCCCGGCCACCGGCAGCGACACCCGCTCGAAGAGGCCTGCCGCCCAGCGGGTCACCAGGAACCCGGCGGCGCCACCCGCGGCGGAGAGGAGGAGGGCCTCCAGGAGGAAGAGCCGGGCCACCCGCCCCCGGCTCGCTCCCATGGCCTGGCGCACCGCCATCTCCGAGGAGCGGGAGACCCCCCGGACCAGGAGGAGGTTGGCCAGGTTCGAGCACGCCAGGAGGAGGACCATTCCCACGACGACCAGGAGCCCGATCCCCGCCGAGAAGAGGACCCCGTCCACCCCGGGATGGAGGCGGACGTCGTCGCTGGCGAAGACCGTGATCCCCCGACCCCGGTTCAGCTCCGGGTACGCCTCGGCGAGCCGTCCGGCGAGGGCGTCCATGGCGGCCTGGGCCCGCTCCACCGTGACTCCGGGCGCGAGACGGGCCTGGACCAGGTACCAGTGGTCCTGGCGTCGCTCCAGGTTCGCGACCCGGAAGTCGCCGCCGACGACCGTGCCCGAGATCGAGAGCCAGAAGTCGTTGACCACGGTGCCGCTCATCCCGTTGTACTCCTCGGGCCCCACGCCGACGATCGTCACCGGCTGGCCGTTCAGCCGGAGCGTCCGGCCGACGACGCCCGGGTCGGCGCCCATGGCCGTCCGCCACGTCCGGTGGCTGACCACCGCCACCGGCGCGGACCCGACCCGGTCGTGCTCTTCCGAGAGCCAGCGGCCGAGGGTCGGCTCCAGGCCGAGGACCCGGAGGTGGCTCGACGTGGCCCACTCCACCGAGGCCTGCGTGGGTCCGTCGGCCCGCTCCCAGGAGACGTTGCCGGGAGAGGTGGCCGAGACGGCCGAAAAGACCCCGGTCATCCCCGCCATGTCCCGGTACGCCGGAAAGGACGACGAGCTGGGCTCGCCGTCGTCCGAGTCCTGGTAGATGCTCACGACCCGCTCGGGGTCGTCGAAGGGGGGCGGCCGGAAGAGGAGGGCGTCCACCACGCTGAACGCCGTTGCGTTCGCCCCGATGCCCACGGCCAGGATGGTCACCGCCGTGATCGAGAAGAGGGGCGTCCGGACCAGCCGCCGCCCCGCGTACCGGAGGTCCTCCACCCATCCGCCCATCCCGCCCTCCCCGCGTCGTGAGAATCTCCCGTTCCCGGGACCGCTCGGGCCCGAGACGTTCGTGTCGTCGAGCCGCTCGGCGGCGGCGGTCCGGATCACGTCGAAGACGGTCCGGAGCCAGAGTCGGGCCACGCCGACCCCGCCGCCGCGGCGACGGGCCCGGTCGAGCTTCTCCAGGAAGTAGTCGGTCATCTCCCGGCCGTAGGCCCGCCGGAAGTCGGCCGGCAGCAGCCGGAGGAGGAGCCGGAAGGCCCGGGCGTGGAGGCTCC
>CAZMPV010000268.1:2149-4558 GCA_964567985.1 uncultured Gemmatimonadaceae bacterium | reverse complement strand
CGCGGCCTTCTCTCCCTCGAAGCCGATGTCGTTGTGGGTGCCGTCGCAGAAGGGCTTGGTGTCCGACTGGCCACAGCGGCAGAGGTAGACCGCCTTGCCTTCTCGCACGCTGATCTTCCGGCCCTCGTGGTCGGTCACCTCGATCGGGCCCTCGACCTTGTAGGGCCCGTCCTTGTTCACCGTCACCTTCACGTCCGACACGTCGTCCTCCCCTCGATTCTGATTCTCGGCGGTTCCGGCAAAGATGAACCCGGCCGCCTCCGCCGTGTTCCTGCCGGGGCGGAAAGGCGGCCGGGCGTACCCTGCCGCCGGCCCGGCCGGACCGGCGGCGACATCCGTTCAGCCGACGGAGATCACATGGCGGTCTCGAGGGCCGCCGACGGCACGTTTGCGCAGCCGATGGGCGCGCCCTCCGCGCCGTGGACCATGACCAGGTAGGAGCTGCCGGCCTGGAGCTGGGCCGCGCCCACGGTGGTGGTCGCCTGCCCCATGCCTCCGTCGCCGGCCTGCACGTCGTTCAGGGGAACCACGACGCCGCCGGGCTGACTGCACGTTCCCTCGTGGATGTGGGAGGCGTGGGCACCGGCGCTCGGAACGTTCCGGGCGCTGACGGCCACGGCGAGGCTGTCGCCCTGGCGCGTGAAGGTGACGTCTCCGCCCACCTGGGCGTCACCCATGGGCTGGATGCTGGCCGTCGGCGGCTCCGCGGCGGGCTCGGCCGCGGGCTGGGCCGCCTCCTCTCCGCCGGTCGCTTCCATCTCGTCGTCCGTCTCGCCGCCGCCGCAGGCCAGGGCCAGGGGCAGCAGGAGGCTCAGGCTCAGTACGGACAACCTCTTGAAGATCGTGGGTCGCATCGCGCTCCTCCGGTGTGAGGATGGTGTCGCGCTCGCTGGGACGTCTCCCGTCGTGCGATCGTACCTGTGTCTCAGGGCCCCGTACCCGACGCCCCGGGTGAAGTTACAGGATCGTTGGCGCGCGATCGTCGGCGCGCGACCGTCCGCTCGGGAGCGCGACCGTGACCCGATACGGGGTTCCCCCCGCCTTGGAGTCGACCCGCGCTCGCGATACATTTGCGCTGGCGTAGGATACGCCGCGGGACCTCTTCACGACGACCCTCGGGAGCACCCCGTGAGCATCTGGGAGCGACAGAAGACCGTCACGGTGGACGTGGGCGGGATCGGCATCGGCGGCGACAACCCGGTGCGGGTCCAGTCCATGACGAACACCGACACCTCGGACGTGGACGCCACCGCGGCCCAGGTCATGGCCCTGGCCGACGCCGGGAGCGAGCTCGTCCGGGTCACGGTGAACACCGACGAGGCCGCCCGGGCCGTGCCCCACATCGTCGACCGGATCCGGGAGGCCGGCTACGAGGTGCCGATCATCGGCGACTTCCACTACAACGGCCACATCCTCCTGCCGAAGTACGACGCCTGCGCCGAGGCCCTGGCCAAGCTCAGGATCAACCCGGGCAACGTCGGGACCAAGCACCGGGACGCCAACTTCACGAAGATCGTCGAGGTGGCGGTCGAGAAGGACAAGCCGGTCCGCATCGGGGTCAACTGGGGCTCCCTGGACCAGCGGCTGCTCACGGAGATGATGGACGCCAACGCCGAGCGGGACGATCCCCTGGACTCCCGGGAGGTGCTCCTCGAGGCGATGGTCGAGAGCGGGCTCCGCTCGGCCGCCCTGGCCGAGGAGATCGGGCTGCCCCACGACCGCATCGTCATCAGCGCCAAGGTCTCCAAGCCCGCCGACCTCCACCGGGTCTACCGGAAGCTCTCGGCCCGCTGCGACTATCCCCTCCACCTGGGCCTCACCGAGGCCGGCATGGGCATGAAGGGGATGGTCGCCACCACCGCCGGGCTCGCTCCGCTGCTCATGGAGGGCATCGGCGACACGATCCGGGTCTCCCTGACCCCCCGGCCCGGCGGCGAGCGGACCGAGGAGGTCCGGGTGGCCCAGCAGATCCTCCAGTCCCTGGAGATCCGGAGCTTCGAGCCCCAGGTCACGTCGTGCCCGGGCTGCGGCCGCACCACCTCCACCTTCTTCCAGGAGATGGCCGAGGACATCCAGTCCTACATCCGGGAGCGGATGCCGGTCTGGCGCGACCAGTATCCCGGGGTCGAGGAGATGGACGTCGCCGTCATGGGCTGCGTCGTGAACGGCCCCGGCGAGTCGAAGCACGCCAACATCGGCATCAGCCTGCCCGGCACCTTCGAGGACCCCAAGGCCCCGGTCTACGTGGACGGGGAGCACCACACCACCCTCAAGGGCGAGGGCCTGGTGGGGGAGTTCAAGGAGATCCTGGTGGAGTACGTGGAGCGGCGGTACGGGGGTGGGGAGGAAGCCGCTCCCGAGACGGCCGAGGAGGCGGCGGCGGGGGCGTAGCGGGATGAGACGGAGTCT
>CAZMPV010000268.1:0-2139 GCA_964567985.1 uncultured Gemmatimonadaceae bacterium | reverse complement strand
GAGACGCTCGTCGACGACTTCAAGGAGGTCCTCGTCGGGTACGTGAAGAAGACGTACGGGGACGGGGCGGGGGAGGGGGCCGGCGTCGATGAGGCCGGCGAGCCGGCGGAGTCCGGGGAGGCGGTGGGGGCGTAGAGCCCGGAAGTCCTGGGCCTACCCGGGCTCCTCCCCGAGCGCCTCCAGATCGGCCAGGTCCTTCGTCCGGCCGGTCGCTCGCTTGTTGCGAACCAGGGCCTCCCGACCGATAAAGGGAATGTCCCGCCCGCGGACCTCCTGAACAACTCGGTCCGGCCACGCCTCGTCGAAGCTCTCGATCCCGCTGATGCTCGTCAGGACGTCGATCCGACGGGGCGGTAGACCGAGCTGAACCACCGTATCCGGCTCCCGGAGGTCGGAAGGCTCGACCTCGAGCTCCTCCAGGGGCGCTCCGAACGTGGCCAGTCCCTCCCACACTCGCCTCACGTTCCCCGGCGCGGGATCGATCCACACATCGAGATCCTGCGTGCCTCGGGGGATGCCGTGCACGGCCATGGCGTGGGCGCCGACGACGAGAAAGCGGGCCTTCGCCTCCAGGAGAGACTCGAGGGCGTCGAACCAGTCGTCGATCACGTCCGACGAACGACGCGGACGGGCATTCGGGATCGGTCGTACGTGGGTACCGGCCGGCCGGTGAGCTTCCACATCCGAGCGCTCAGCTCGTGGAGGACCTCGAGGCGCTCCCGGGGAGTGAGCTCGCCGAGAACCTCGTCTTCTGGGCGTTCCGAGCCGAGTCGGCGGAAACGGACGGGGAGTCCGGCCTCCCCCTCCGCACCACCGCTTTGAGGGTCTGCGGTCACGTCTTCATTCCATCGGTTGGAAGGACGGATCAATTCAGCCTGTCATCGATTTCATACCCCGATGGCGGGGCGGCTTTCCCCGGGAGGACGGGCCGCACCCGTCGTGGAGGAGTCATCGCCGCCTTGACAGGAGATTAGGTGAGCCTAAACTTTTTTGGGAGTAATTAGGCGAACCTAAATTTGGCGGCAGGCCACCCATGCGGCGACGCGATCGCGGGCCCCTCTTCCTCGCGCTCATCTGCCTCGCTGTGTCCGTGACCGGCTGCGACTCGCTCCTCCCTCCGGCGCCCGAGGAGAACGAGATCCTCGACGCGCCCATCGGCGGGCTCACGCCGGCCCAGGTCGGCGTGCACCTGGAGGGGGACGAGTTCTTCGGCGCCCGCTTCGGGCCCGAGGACGGGGTGGGGCCCCTCTTCAACGCCACCTCGTGCGACCAGTGCCACGTGGGGGAAGGGAAGGGGAACCCCCTCTTCAACATCCCCCGCTTCGGGCGGATGACGGCCCGGGGCTTCGATCCCATGACGTCGGAGGGCGGGCCCCAGCTCCAGAACCGGGCGCTGCCCGGGCATCCGCCGGAGGAGATCCCGCCCGGTGTGACCGGGGTGGCGGAGTTCATGCCCCCGGCGGTGACGGGCCTCGGGCTCCTCGACGCGGTGGACGACACGACCTTGCTCCGCCTGGCTGACCCCGACGACGCCGACGGCGACGGGATCTCCGGGCGGGTCCAGCTCGTGGAGGCCGACGGGCTGGTCTCCGAGGTCGTGGCGATGGAGGCCCAGGCCCAGGGGAGCCCGCCCGCCCGGGGCCGGATCGTGGACGGCAGGGTGATCGGGCGCTTCGGGCGGAAGGCGGTGACGGTCAACCTCCTGCACCAGACCGTGATCGCCCTCTCCGAGGACATGGGCCTCACCACCGACCTGATCCCCGAGGACCTGCTCAACGTCCAGGTGGGCAACCTGGCCCGGGACGGGGTGCCGGACCCGGAGATCCCGTCGAGCACGGTGGAGGCCCTGGTCTTCTACCTCAAGACGCTCCGGGCGCCCCAGCGCCGGAACCCGGACGACCCCGACGTCCAGGCCGGGGGCGGGCTCTTCCGGGAGATCGGCTGCGCTTCGTGCCACGTGCCCACCCTGCGGACGGGGCGCTCCGAGATCGCCCCCCTGGACCGGGTCGAGTTCCACCCGTACACCGACCTCCTCCTCCACGACATGGGCCCCGAGCTCGACGACGGCTACACCGAAGGGATCGCCGAGACCTCGGAGTGGCGCACCGCGCCCCTCTGGGGCCTGGGCCTCTCCGCCGA
>CAZMPV010000267.1:0-4578 GCA_964567985.1 uncultured Gemmatimonadaceae bacterium | reverse complement strand
ACCGGAAGGGGGAATCGGGCCGCGGGGCGCCCGCGAACCCCTCGTCTCCGAGGGCGACGTCCGGTTCCCGTACCGACCCGTCTACGCCCGATGGAGACGGAGCGAGCCCGCAGCGAGCGCGGGTGAGTGGGAGGGTGCGCGGCGGCGAATCCCCATAACCAGTCAGTACCCCAACGACACGTCCACGACGTTCATCAGCGGGCGTCCTTCGAAGAACCGTTCCAGGTTTTCCGTGATCAGGTGGACCTGACGCTCCCAGAACCGGCGGCTCACCGCCGAGACGTGGGGCGTGAGCAGGACGTTCTCCATCTCCCAGAGCGGATGGTCCGACGGCAGGGGCTCGGCGGCGAAGACGTCGAGGCCGGCGCCCCGGAGCCGGCCCGACGCCAGGGCGTCGAGGAGGGCGTCCTCGTCGACGACGCCGCCCCGGGCCACGTTGATCAGGATCGTCCCCTCCTTCATGGCGCCGAAGGCGTCGGCGTCGATCATCCCCCGGGTCTCGGCGGTCTCGGGCACCGTGAGCACCACGGCGTCGCTCCGGCCCAGGAGGCGGTGGAAGCCGGCGGTGCCGTGAAGGACCTCGGCGTGGGGATCGCCTCCCTCGGGAGGGTGGCGGCGGAGCGCCAGAACCCGGGCGCCCAGGCCCGAGACCCGGCGGGCCACCTCCCGGCCGACGCCACCGTAGCCGACGATGCCGACGACCGACTCGGCGAGCTCGGTCACCGGGGTGTCGGCGGCGTAGAAGGGGTCCGGTCGCCAGTGGCCCCGCTCCTTGCCCCGGACGGCGAAGTCCAGCCCCCGGAAGAAGTGGAGGAGCATGCCCACCACGGTCTCGGCCATGGGCGGGCCGTGGATCCCGGCGGAGTTGGTGAAGACGACGTCGCGCTCCCGGAGAGCCGCCGTCAGGGAGCCCCCCACCCCGGCCGAGCCCGAGTGGACCCACTCGAGCCCCTCCCCGGCTCTCAGCACCTCCGGGGCGATCCCGAAGCCCAGGTAGACCCGGGCGTCCCGGACCGCCTCGACGACCTCGGGCGCCACCAGCGCGGCGCCGTCGCCGGAGCCGTCGGCCGGGGCGTCCACGTCCCGGAGCTCCCAGCCCTCCGGCATCGCCTCCCGGAGGCGCCCCGGGACCCACTCCGGCATGGACCAGACCGGGCGCCGGTCCTGCATGTGGAGGACGACGGCGTCCGCGCTCACGGGGTCAGGCGGTTCAGCATCCGGGGGAATGGGATCAGCTCCCGGACGTGATGGCGGCCGGTGATCCACGCTACGGTCCGCTCCAGGCCGAGGCCGAAGCCCGAGTGGGGAAAGGTGCCGTAGCGCCTGAGGTCCAGGTACCAGCCGTAGGCTTCCTCGGGCAGCTCCTCCTCCCGGATCCGGGCCAGGAGCCGGTCAAGGTCGTCCTCCCGCTGGCTCCCGCCGATGATCTCCCCGTAGCCCTCCGGCGCCAGGAGGTCGTTGCAGAGGACGGTCCGGGGGTCGTCGGGGTTCTCCTTCATGTAGAAGGCCTTCGCCTCCTTCGGGTAGTCGTGGACGAAGACCGGCTTCTCGAAGGCCTCGGCGACGATCGTCTCGTCGGCGCCCCCCAGGTCCTCGCCCCACTCGATCTCGCTCCCCTCCTCCTGAAGGAGCTCGACGGCGTCGGTGTAGCTGATGCGGGGAAAGGGGGGCTCCACCCGCTCCAGGGACGAGGTGTCCCGCCCGACCTCCTCCAGCTCCGCCCCACACTTCTCCAGGGCCCGCTGAACGACGTAGGAGACGAACTCCTCCTGCAGCCGCATGTTGTCCTCGGAGTCGGCGAAGGCGACCTCGGGCTCGACCATCCAGAACTCGGTCAGGTGGCGCCGGGTCTTGGACTTCTCGGCCCGGAAGGTGGGCCCGAAGCAGTAGACCTTCCGGAGCGACGGGCAGGCGGCCTCCACGTAGAGCTGGCCGGTCTGGGCCAGGAAGGCGGGCTCGCCGAAGTAGTCGGTCTCGAAAAGGGTGCCGGCCGACTCCCCGATGGCGCCGGTCAGGATCGGCGTGTCGATCCGGGTGAAGCCCCGGTCGTAGTAGAAGTCGTGGATCGCCTGCTCGACCTCGGACCGGACCCGGAGCACCGCCCGCTGGGTGCTCGAGCGGAGCCAGAGGTGGCGGTTGTCCATGAGGAAGTCGACCCCGTGCTCCTTGGGCTGGATCGGGTAGTCCTCGCTGGGGCCCAGGAGCTCGAGCTCGGCGACGCCCATCTCGTAGCCGCCGGGGGCCCGGTCGTCGGCCCGGACCTCGCCCGTCATGTAGACGCTGGACTCCTGGGACAGGTTCGTGGCCCGCTCCCAGACCTCCTCCTCCAGCTCCTTCTGGAGGAAGACCCCCTGGACCACGCCGGTCCCGTCCCGGACCTCGGCGAAGGCCACCTTCCCGTGGACCCGGAGGGTCTCGACCCACCCGGCCACGGTGACGGTCTCGCCGGCGTGGTCCCCCAGGTCCCGCACTTCGACCAGATCGATGTCCATGGCGCGTCGTCGCGTCCCTTGTTCGTGGCTGGTTGCTGCTTCCGCAGGCTCGCCGGCGACAGCCGCCGGGAGGCGGCGGGAAGGTAGAGCCGGCGCGCCCCTCCCCTCAACCCACCCGGTACAGCTTCAGCCGGTCGCCGTAGCGGGTGTCCAGGATCTCCCGGAGCCGCTGATGCTCGGTCGCCTCCAGCCTGGGGTCGTCCCCCACGACGGCCCGGGCCCGGCGCTGCGCCTCGATCAGCATCCCCTCGTGCTCGGTGAGGTCGGCGTGCTTCAGGACCGGATCCCGGCCGTGCTGCCGGTCGCCGAAGAGGTCGCCCTGGCCCCGGATCCGCAGGTCGGCCCGGGCCACCTCGAAGCCGTCCGAGGTGTCCCGGAAGATCTTGAGCCGCTCGGCGGCGGTCTCGCCGGGCTCGGAGATCAGGACGCAGTAGCTCTCCTCCCCGCCCCGGCCGACCCGCCCCCGGAGCTGGTGGAGCTGGGAGAGGCCGAAGCGCTCGGCGTGCTCGATCACCATGACCGTGGCGTTCGGGACGTCGATCCCCACCTCGATGACCGACGTCGCCACCACCAGATCGAGCGCTCCGTCCCGGAAGCGGCGCATGACCCGGTCCTTCTCGTCGGCGCCCAGCTGGCCGTGGAGGAGGCCCACCTCCCGGTGGGGGAAGACCTCTTCGGCGAGCCGCTCGTGCTCCCGGGTGGCGGAGCGGAGGTCCACCTTGTCGGACTCGTCCACCAGGGGGTAGACGACGTACGCCTGCCGCCCCTTCTCAAGCTCCCCGTCCACGAAGTCGAAGACGTCGTCCCGATGCGCCGGCGAGCGGAGCACGGTCTCCACCGGCTTCCGACCGGGCGGGAGCTCGTCCAGGAGGCTCATGTCCAGGTCGCCGTAGAGGGTCAGCGCCAGGGAGCGGGGGATCGGCGTCGCCGACATGACCAGGACGTCCGGGCGGGTCTCCCGCTCGCCCAGGGCCATCCGCTGGCGGACGCCGAAGCGGTGCTGCTCGTCGACCACGACCACGCCGAGGCGGTCGAAGTCCACGGCGTCCTGGATCAGGGCGTGGGTGCCCACCACCAGGGGCGCCTCCCCGCTCCGGAGGGCCTCCAGCGCCGCCTCCTTCTCGCCGGCGGGGAGGCGTCCCGTCAGGAGGAGCACGGAGACCTCCAGGGGCTCCAGCATCTCCGAGAGCTTGGCGTGGTGCTGCTCGGCCAGGATCTCCGTGGGGGCCATCAGCGCGGCCTGCCATCCCCCCTCCACCGCCAGGAGCATGGTGAAGAGGGCCACCACGGTCTTCCCCGAGCCCACGTCGCCCTGGAGCAGCCGATTCATCCGTCGCTGGGAGGTCATGTCGCCGTAGATCTCCCGGAGTACCCGGGCCTGGGCCCCGGTCAGCTCGAAGGGGAGGCGCTCGTGTAGCGGCTTGACGAGGCGGTTCGTTCGCCGGTGGACGATGCCCGGCCGGGCCTCGGTCTCCTCCCAGCGGACCCGGGCCTGGAGGAGCTGGAGGAAGAAGAGCTCGTCCCACGCCAGGCGGCGGCGGCCGGCCCGGACCTCGTCCAGGGAGGTGGGCCGGTGGAGGGCCTCCAGCGCCTCGGCGAGCCCGGGCAGACCCAGGGAGCCCCGGGTCTCGGCGTCCATGTACTCCTCGGCGACCACCTGCTCCAGGAGCCAGTCGAGGTTCTTCCGGAAGATGCGCCGGAAGACCCACTGGGGCAGGTCGTCCGAGGCCGGATAGACGACGAAGATCGTCCCCGGGTCGTCGTCGCCGTCCCCCTCGCTCCCTTCCCGCCCCAGGATCGTGAACTCCCGGGGCCGGAGCTGGCGCCCGTGGAAGAACTTGACCGGCCCCGTGACCAGGAGCCGATCCCCCTCCCGGATCTTCCGGTCGAGCCAGGGCTGGCCGGGCCAGGCGCAGGTGATCATCCCGGTCTCGTCCTGGAGCACGGCCTGGAAGATCCGGAGCCCCGAGCGGGTGGGGATCACGCCCTTGCTCCGGACCCGGCCCACGGCGCTGGCGTCCATCCCCACCTCGAGCTCGTCGATCGGCTCGGTGGTGGAGGCGTCGTCGTAGCGCCGGGGCACGTG
>CAZMPV010000266.1:0-4578 GCA_964567985.1 uncultured Gemmatimonadaceae bacterium | reverse complement strand
ACGACTTCCGTGAGGTGACGGTCCGGCGGCTCGACGCGAAGCACTACATCCAGGAGGACGCGCCCGGAGAGATCGCGAAGGCGATCAGAGAGTTCCTGGGCCGCTAGAACCGCTCCCTGGCCGCCCGCACCCGGGGCCGGAGATCTTCGTCCGCGTCGCTCCACAGCTCGACGAACTCCCGGCACCGCTGGACGGCCCGCTCCCGGTGACCGAGCTCGTGGTGGAGGCGGCACAGGTCCTCCAGGATCGGACCCCGCTGGACGAAGTAATCGACGAACCGATCCCAGTGGGGCTCCTCCACCCACTTCTCGTACGCGGCCGCGGCCGAGTCCGGGCGCTCGGCGGCCTCGTGGGCCCGTCCCAGGACGGAGAGTCCGCACCGGGCCCCGCACGCCTCGTCGCTCCGGGCCGCCCGGGCCAGGTCGATCGCCTCGCCCGCTCTGCCCTCCACCAGCGCCACTTCCGCTCTCGCGAGGAGGACGGCGGCGGAGTCCGCTCCCGGCTGTGATGCTTCGGGAATGGACACCCGGCCCAGAAGCGCCCGGGCGGAGTCCGGCCGGCCCGTCCGGGCGTAGAGCCCGGCGTGTTCGAGAAGGGCCCCCGGGATCGAGTCCCGTCGCGCCCGCAGATCGGGGGGCATCTCCCGGTGGAGGAGTGAGACCGCTTCCGCGTCGCCCTCCCGGATTCGAGCCATCTCGGCCCGTTGAGCCATGATGAACAGGGCGGCCCCCGGGAGCTCACCGTCCGACGCCGGGCGGAGGGCGTCTTCCAGGTGCGCGTCGGCGGCCTGGAAGCGACCCCGGGCGGCGTCGTAGATTGCCCGCTCGGCGGTCATGAACATGCGCTCCTGGGGGGCAACGTCCCGATCCGCGAGCCGGACGGCGGCCAGGGAGTCGGCCCGCTCCCAGCGGCCGGCGAACGCCGCGGTCCGCTGGGCGTAGAAGCGCACGCTCGGATGGTCTTCGCCGTACGATTCCCGGTAGCGCTCCACGGCCTCCCACGCCTCGTCGATCTGGTCGAGGTTGACCAGGACCTGGATCAGGTTCCCGAATGCGGTGCTGCTGGCGTCGGAAGCCTTCGTGGCCTTCCGGTACATCTCGACGGCCCGCTCGCGCTCCCCCGCGTCGCTGTAGAGCACGCCCAGATTGTTCAGCGCCCGGCCGTCGGCCGGGTGCAGGTCCAGGACGTTCCGGTACGCCTGGACCGTCTGCTCCCGGTCCTCGGTCACGAACTGGTGGTAGAGGCCCACGGCGTGATACCGCTCGCGGTCGGTGAGCCGATCCCGGAGCTCGTACGCCCGGGTGATGGCCTCGGTGGCCTTCTCTCTCTCCCCCCGGTTCCGGTAGATCGCTCCGAGCTGCCGGTGGGCCATGGCGAACTCCGGATCCACCTCCAGGGCCTCCGTCAGAAGCGCCACCGCACGGTCCCCGTCCCCGGCATCGAACTCCCGCTGGGCCCGGGAATAGAGCCGGAGGGCGTCGAGGGATCCGGTGGTCACCGTACTGAGCGGTTCCCCGCCCTTGATCGACGGCAGCGACTCGCCGGCCTTCTCACGGAGCCGCTGGGAGAGGCGATCGACCGCGTCGATGATCGCCTCCGGGCTCTCCGCCGTCTCCCGGAACGCCGCGAGGGTCTGGCCGTCTTCGGCGGCGACGAGGGAAGCCGTCAGCACGTAGCGGGAGCCCGTGGCCGCCACCTCTCCCTGGACCACCGCCTTCAGTCCCTCCCGCTGGGCGATCTCCCGGGCCAGGGCCGGCGTCAGCCGTTCGACGGGATCCCGGTCCATGCGCTCGAGAACCCGGTGCACGAAGGCCGGATCCACCGGCGAGAGGATCGGCGAGCGCACCAGGTCCACCCGGAACGCGTCGGTCACGACCTCACCGAGGGCGGCGTCCGACGTCGAGTTGTCGAACTCCGCCAGGACCACCTCCTCCCGCTCGTCGAGGACGCCCTGTGCCACGAGGGACCCGACCGGGCCGATCCCGGCCGACCACATGAAAAAGTAGCCGGCCACCGCCAGGCCCAGGACGGTCGCCGCCCCGACGCCGCCGAGGATCGCGTTCCGCCAGGTAAAGAGCCGATGGAGGCTTCCCGCCCGACCGGACGAATCCAGCACCTCGTCCGACCCGTGATCCCGCTCCACGTCTTCCGAAAGCAGCGGGTGGGGCTCACCCTCCAGTAGCGCCGTCGGGTCCGGCACCGACGACCCCGAGCCCGTCCACGTGTCCCGGGACGGCGCCCCCTCCTGGACCACCGCCGTGGCCAGGACGATGGGCAGCCCGATGACCAGCAGCACCAGCGCGAAGGGTGGCACCCAGTCCGGGAGCCCGTAGTTGTCGGTGAGGAGATCCACCACCTGGAGAGCGCCCCACGAACCCACCAGGTAGACCCCCAGCACCTGCCAGACGGACCGGCGATGGAGCTCCCGGACCAGGTTGCGGATCGAGCCCATGAAGGGACCGGGTGGGGAGAGAACCGGGCGCGCCCGAGCGGGCGGCCCTCACCCCTGAATCATGCACGCGACCGCCCCCACTCCGCAATGCTTTTCGGGGAGGGGGCCCGGCCCGAACCGGCGGCGGGCCGGCCAGCTCACTCCGCCCGCAGCGCCTCCACCGGGTCCACCCGGGAGGCCCGGCGCGCCGGAAGCCAGCTCGCCAGGAGGCCCACCAGCCCCAGGACTCCGGCGGCACCTGCGAAGGCCAGGGGGTCGGTGGGCTCGACGCCGTAGAGGAGCCCTTCCATCAACCGGGTGGTGGCCAGGGCGAGGCCGGCCCCGAGGACGAGCCCTCCGCCCACGAGCGCCATGGAGCGGACGACGAACCGGCGCTGGACCGAGCCCGGATCGGCGCCGACGGCGATCCGCATCCCGATCTCCCGGGTGCGGCGGCTGATCACGTACGCCACGACCCCGTGGAGCCCGACGGCCGCCAGCAGAAGACCGGCCCCGGCGGCGATCGCCAGCAGCAGCGAGACGAAGGAGATCCGGGCGGTGGAGTCGGCGACGATCCGCTCCATGCTCGTCACGTCCGAGAGGGGCACCGTCGGGTCCACGCCGTGGATCTCCCGGCGAACGGCCGGGAGGACCGAAAGGGGATCGGCCAGGTCGGTCTTCACGGCCAGGCTCATGGCGGTCGGGCTCCAGTACCATCTGCCCTGGACGTCGGGGTGCTCCACCACCGGGTAGTAGATCGCCACCGCCGGCTCGCCGTCCAGGGACCCGGCGGGCACGTCGCCCACCACACCCACCACCCGGTGGAAGGGTGGATCCCTCCGGCCGCTGGGGGCCACGCCCTTCCCGATCGGGTCCTCGTCGGGCCAGAAGCGCTCGGCGAAGGCCCGGCTCACCACCACGGCGCCCCTCCCGGGATCGTCCAGGTCGGCCCGGGTCAGCGTCCGCCCCTGGATCACGGGGATGCCCATCGCCTCGAAGTACCCGGGCGTGGTGGCCCCCTGGCCGGCGCACGAGGTCCGGCCGGTGGCCTCGAGCCGCTGGTGGACCTCCGCGTCCTCGAATCCCTGCACCGTGCAGCCGAAGCCGCCGCGGATCGGAAGCTCCTGGGACATGCCCGCCTCCACGACGCCGGGAAGGGCCCGGACCCGCTCCAGGATCCGCTCGTAGGCGAGCCAGAGCTCGACGCTGTTCTGGTACCGCGTCGGGTCGAGATGGATGCGGGTGGCCACGACGCCCTCCGGCTCGAAGCCGGGATCCACGGACGAAAGGCGGCGCATGCTCTCGAGCAGCAGACCCGCTCCCACCACCAGGGTGAGCGCCAGGGCGACCTGCCCCACGACGAGCCCGGAGCGGAGCCGCTGCCGCCCGCGCCCCGCCGTCGAGCTCCGGCCCCCGGCCGCCAGCGCGCCCGGGTCCGCCGAGCCCGTGTGCCGCAGCAGCGGATAGGCCGCCAGGGCGAGTCCCACCGCCGCCGAGAGCCCCAGGGTGAAGACGACGGTCTCGGCGCCCACCTCGAGTCCGTCCAGGCCCGGGAGCGCCTCCGGTGCCAGGGAGACCAGGGCGGGCGTTCCCCAGCGACCCACCACCAGGGCCAGGAGTCCGCCCGCCAGCGCCAGGGTCATGCTCTCCGCCAGGAGGTGCCGGGCCAGGGCCGCCCGGTCGGCGCCCAGGGCGGACCGGATCGCGAGCCCCCGGCTCCGGTCCTCCATCCGCACCACGAAGAGGTTCGCCACGTTGGCCACGGCGATCATCAGGACCAGGCCCACGGCACCGAAGAGGATCCAGAGGTTCCGGGAGACTTCGCCCAGGACCGCTTCCTTCAGCGGCGCGACCTGGGTCCGGAAGCCGTAGCGCTCGAAGAAGCGGGGGGAGTAGACGTCGGGAAAGCGCTCGGGGAGCCGGGACGTGAGCCGGGCGATCTCGGCCTCGGCCTCCTCCGGCCCCGTGTCCGGCGCGAGCCGGGCGATCATCGGAAAGACGTGGTTGTTCTGGAACGAGCCCTCCGGGTCGATCTGGAGGGGCATCCAGAAGTCGGCCGTGGTCCCCGGAGGGCCGTCCGGCATGCGCACGCCCGGCTCGAGGACACCGACGATCTCGAAGGGCTGGCCGTAGATCGTCAGCGTCCG
>CAZMPV010000265.1:0-4605 GCA_964567985.1 uncultured Gemmatimonadaceae bacterium | reverse complement strand
GCGAGCCGTAGAGGGTCCCGGGCCAGAGCTTCATGTGCCCTTCGGTCCGCTCCAGGACCTCCTCCATGATCGCCGTGCCGTGGAGGTCCCGGTCGGCGAGCGAGAGGAGGATCTGGAACCACTGGGGCTTCAGGGGCTCGCTTCCCGTGGTCACGTCTCGTCTCCCTGTCTTCCAGTCGAAGTCGTCATCTCATTCGGCCCGGAACGCCCGGACCGGGTCCACGCCGGCCGCCCGGCGGGCCGGGATCCACGCCGCCAGGGTCGCCACGATCACCATCCCCAGGGCCACCGCTCCGTAGACCCAGGGATCGGTGGGCTCCACCCGGAAGAGGAGCGAGCGGAGCCCCCGGGAGAGCCACGCCGCCCCCAGGAGGCCGCCACCGACCCCCATGGCCGTGAGGAGCAGCCCCTGGCGGACGACGAGCCGGCCCACGTCCCGGGCCCGGGCGCCCAGCGCCATGCGGATCCCGATCTCGTGGGTCCGGCGGCCGACCAGGAAGGCCAGCACCCCGTAGATCCCGACCACCGCCAGCACCAGCGCCAGCCCCGCGAAGACGGTCATGACCGTGGCGGCCAACCGCTGGCGGGCCACTCCCCGGTCCACCACGTCCTGGAGGGCCTCGGGCTGATGGAGGACGAGCTCGGGATCGATCGCCGCGAGCTCGCTCCGGAGCCGGCCGACCACGTCCCCGGGCCGGCCCCTCGTCTCGACGACCTGGAAGAGGGGCCAGTTCCGGTTGGCGGCGAACTGGGCGTGTGAGAGATAGACCTTCGCGCTCACGTCGCCGAAGTGGTCGTTCGGCACGTTCTCTACCACGCCCACGACCCGGAAGTCCCTGCCCGAGGTCCGGACGGTGCGGCCCAGGGGATCGGTGTCCGGGAACATCCGCTCGACGGTACGTCGGTTGAGGACGGCGACCGACACCCCGTCGGCCCGGTCGGCGTCCTCGAAGTTCCGGCCCCGGAGGAGCTCGATGCCGAGCGCCTCGAAGTAGTCACCCTCCACGACCCGGACGTCGGCGCCCATCTCGTCTTCCCCCCCGTAGCCCTCCGGCACCTCGTTCCGGTACAGCCCCCACCGGTTGTAGCGCCCCCGGAGGGGGAGCCAGGAGACCGCGCCGGCGGCCTCCACCTCCGGCAGGGCCCGGATGCGATCGTGGAACGTCCTGTGGAAGGCGGCCCGGTCCTCGCCCCCGGGGTAGCGGGCGTCGGGGAGGTGGACCTCGTACGTCAGGACCCCGGCCGGCTCGATCGCCACGTCCGCGTCCCGGATCCCCGCGAAGCTCTTCACCAACAGCCCCGCGCCGACGAGAAGCACGAGGGCCAGGGCCACCTGGACCACCACCAGAACGCTCCGGAGCCGTCCGGCGCCCCCGGTGTTGCCCCGGCTCCCCTCCTTGAGCCCGTACACCAGGTTCGTCCGGGCGCCGCGGAGCGCGGGGAGGATCCCGAAAGCGATCCCGGCGAGGACCGTCACGCCGGCGGTGAAGAGGAGCACGGGCACGTCCACCCCCACCGCCTCGGTCCGGGGCAGCTCGGTCCCGGCCACGCTCAGGAGCCCCCGGACGCCGGCCACGGCCATCGCCACGCCGAGGATTCCCCCGATCAGCGCCACCACGAGGCTCTCGCCCAGGAGCTGCCGGACGAGCCCGCCCCGGCCGGCGCCCATCGCCGCACGGACCGCCAGCTCCCGGGTCCGGCTCACCCCCCGGGCCAGCGACAGGTTCGCCACGTTCACGCAGGCCAGCAGGAGCACCAGCCCCACCGCACCCAGGAGGACCCAGAGGAGGCCCGCCGCTTCCCCCACCAGGTCTTCCTGGAGGGGGATCAGCCGGGGCCGCCAGTGGTCGTCGGCGTCCCGGTTCGCCTCGTTCACGCTCCGGAACGCGACCCGGAGCCGCTCGGTGGCCTCCTCCACCCCGACGCCGGGGGCCAGGCGAGCCACCGTGCTCAGGTAGTGGTTGTACCAGTTGTTCCACTCGCTCCCGGCCGTCAGGTCCTGGGGCACGTAGAGCTGGACGTCTCCGTTCACCGGGTCGCGGAAGCCGGAGGGCAGCACGCCCACGACCGTGTGGGCCACGTCGTCCAGGCGGATCGTCTCCCCGACCGCCGCGGCTGCGGCGGCGAAGCGCCGCTCGGCCAGCCCGTGGGAGAGGACCGCGACCCGGGCGTCGTCCCGCTCTTCGTCGGGGGCGAGGCCCCGCCCGGCCGCGGGCTCGACGCCGACGATGTCGAAGTATCCGGATCCGACCCGGAGCAGGCGCACCCGCTCGGGCCGACCCTCTCCGCTCAGGTCCGCTCCCTCTTCCCGGTAGGAGTAGAAGGCGGCGACCCTCGAGAGCACCTCGTCCTGCTCCTCCAGGGTGGCGTAGTCCCCCCAGGTCAGGTACTCCCGGCCTCCGGGGTCCTCGGGCTCTTCCAGGTAGATGCGGACGAGCCGCTCGGGCTCCTCCACCGGCAGCGGCGAGAGCACGACCCCGTGCACCACGGAGAAGACCGCGGTGTTGGCCCCGATCCCCAGCCCCAGGGTCAGCACCGCCGCCCCCAGGTAGAGGGGCTGGCTCCGGAGCGAGCGCAGGGCGTAGCGGACCTCGGACCCGATTCTCTCGATCATCGTTCCCCTCCCCTCCCGTCGTCTCTCCGTTTCGGACCCCGGGGCCCTTCCCCGGTCACGTTCGCGGCTCCGGAGCCGGAGGAGCGCCCCCCTGAGCACCGCCTCTACGGCGACCCTCCCCCGGACCCACCACGCGCCCGCCCACCCTCCGTCGTCCCGGGCCAGCTCGACCAGCCTCAGGTACGTGGCCTCCATCTCCCCGCCGTAGCGCTCCCGGACCCACGCCGGATAGAGGCGCAGGAGGAAGCGAAACCAGCGTCGGTCGGAGAAGCCCATGAAGCGGCCCGGGTCTATACGGACTAGTATATACTGATCTGTATCTACCCTTACGACGGGACGGAGGCAATGGTTTCATCGGAGGCGAGCTGGAGGGTGTGCCCCTGGGGGGTGTCGCCGCGGTGCGCGACGGGTGGGGAGTGCTTCGGGCGCCTCTCGGAGGAGGAGCCGGCGGTCAGAGATCCCGGGGGGTGACGATCCGGTCCCCGGGCTCTGACGCCGCGGCCTCCAGGCAGCGGTTCGCCATCTCCAGGAGCTCGTCGGGATCCTCCATTCCCTCCTGGTAGGTGGCCAGGCCCAGGCTCAGGCTGGCCCGCCACTCCTCCTCGAGGGCGTCCACCAGCCTCAGGACCCGGTCCCCGTAGACCAGGGCGCCCTGGAGGTTGCAGTCCACCAGGAGGGCCAGGAAGCGCCCGTCGCCCAGGTGCGCGACCACGTCCATCTCCCGGCTCGATCCGGCCAGCAGCGCGCCCATGCGCTGGATCGCCGCGTCCTGCCCCTCACCGTCGTCGCCGTCGTCTCCCGAGAGCGTCATGAGGGCGACGGTCAGGGGGATTCCCCGGTCGCCGGCGGCGAAGGCGAAGTCGTACAGAATGCGGAAGTGGCGCTCGTTGGAGAGCCCCGTCCGGGGGTCCACGAGGGCGGGATCGGTGGGTCTGGGCACGCGGTGTCCGGGGGGTTGCTGGTGCGCCGACTCTCAATGATCTACGGCCTACGGGGCGATTCCGACAGCCCCCGCCTCCGAGCTCCCCGTCATCCTCCCACCCCTTGGAGGTCCGGGAGCGCGGCCCTCAGGGCGTCCAGGTCGTCCACGGGAACGGCTCCCCGGTCGGCCAGGGCGTCCCGGCAGCGCAGCGCCCCGGCGCCCCCGACCAGGAGCGTCACGTGGGGGGCGAGTCGCTTCCGGAGCTCCTCGACCTCCGCCAGGAGCGCCTCCTCTCCGGCCCCGTAGACGGTGCTGAGCCCCACGGCCCTGGCATCGGTCCGCTCCGCCGCACCGGCGATCTCGTCGGCCGGCAGGTCCGGCCCCAGGTAGCGGACCCGCCACCCCGCCGAGCGGGCCGTGGCAGCCGCCAGGAGCGCGCCCATCTCGTGCCGCTCTCCGGCCGGCGTCGCCACGACCAGGATCGGCGCGTCCGGGGGGGCGGTGAGGGAGAGCATGGCCGACTCCGCGACCCGGCGGACCACCGCCGAGGCCAGGTGCTCTTCGGCCAGCCCGGCCTCGCCGGCGCGCCAGCGCTCTCCCACGTCCTCCAGGAGGGGGGTGCCGACCTCTTCCAGGAAGGTGGGGAGGCCGGCGTTGCCCAGGGCCCGGCGGAGGATGCGCTCGAGCTCGTCCTCGTCCAGGGCCAGGGCCGCGGCGGTCGCCTCCTCCAGAGCGCCCGCGACCCCCGGGGCCTCTTCCCGGCGTGGGACACGGGCACGGCTCCGCTCGTCCTCCCGGACCAGCTCGAGCAGCGCTTCGTTCGAGAGCTCCTCGACCTGACCGATCGAGCGGCCTCCGAGGGTCGCCCGGCGGAGGAGCCGCAGCCGGTCGATCTCGGCGTCGGAGTAGAGGCGCTGCCCCCCCTCCGAGCGCGCAGGGTCCACCACGCCGTAGCGCCGCTCCCACATCCGGAGCAGGGGGGGCGAGAGGCCGGTCCGCTCGGCCGCGACCCGGATCGGGTGACGGGGCTCGTTCAGGTCGTCGGTCATGGGGCGCGCTCCGGGACGAA
>CAZMPV010000264.1:0-4624 GCA_964567985.1 uncultured Gemmatimonadaceae bacterium | reverse complement strand
CGGGCGTGGTGATCGGGAAGGGCGGCTCGGAGGTGGACAAGCTCCGGGACGAGCTCCAGGTGGTGACCGACAGCGAGGTCTCGATCAACGTCGAGGAGGTCAAGCGGCCCGAGACCAACGCGGCGCTGGTGGCCGACAACGTGGCGCACCAGATCCGCCAGCGGATCTCCTTTCGCCGGGCCATGCGCCGGGCCGTGCAGAACGCCATGCGGGCCGGGGCCGAGGGCGTGAAGATCCAGTGCTCCGGCCGGCTGAACGGCGCCGAGATCGCCCGGACCGAGCGCTACGAGGAGGGTCGGGTGCCCCGGCACACGCTCCGGGCCGACATCGACTACCACGCCCTGACCGCCAAGACGACGTACGGCACCGTCGGCGTGAAGGCCTGGATCTTCAAGGGCGAAGTGAAGGAAGAGCGCCCCGGCAAGACGTACTCCGCCGGCGGCCGCGGCAGCTGACGAACTGACGACGGGATCTGAGAGATGCTACAGCCCAAGCGGGTCAAGTGGAGGAAGCACCAGAAGGGCCGGATGAAGGGCAAGGCCCACCGGGGCAACTACGTCTCCTTCGGGGAGTACGGCCTCCAGGCCACCGAGCCCTGCTGGATCACGAGCCGCCAGATCGAGGCGGCCCGTGTGGCCATGACCCGGCACATCAAGCGGGGCGGCAAGGTCTGGATCCGGATCTTCCCCGACAAGCCGATCACCCGGAAGCCGGCGGAGACCCGCATGGGGAAGGGAAAGGGCCACCCGGAGCAGTGGGTCGCCCCGGTGAAGCCGGGCCGGGTCATGTTCGAGCTCGAGGGCGTGGACGAGGAGACGGCCAAGCGGGCCATGGACCTGGCCTCGGCCAAACTGCCGGTGAAGACGCAGTTCATCGTCCGTGACAAACAGCTCAAGGGATAGACGACCGTGAAGCCCGACGAGATCAGGGACCTGGACGACAGCCAGATCCGGCGTCGCATCGACGAGCTCGAGGAGGAGCGGTTCCGCCTCCGGTTCCGGAGCGCGACGATGGAGCTGGAGAACCCGAACATCGTTTCCGAGATCCGGCGGGACATCGCCCGGATGAAGACCATTCTGCGTGAGCGCCAGATCGCCCGGGAGAAGGAGATCGCCGGGGCCGGCGCCGCCGCCGAGGCCGCCGAGGCCGAGAACAGCTGAGCGAGTCGACGATGGCCGAAGACGAGACGAAGCCGAACGAGCAGGAGCAGCCCGACGCTTCCGACGCGGAAGCGGGGGGGATGCCCACCGACGAGATCAGCGCCGGCGTGGGCATGCGCCACGCCGAGGTCCGGGGCGAGCACAACCGCAAGGTCCGGGTCGGGGTCGTGGTGAGCGACGCCGCCGACAAGACGATCTCCGTGCAGGTGGAGCGCCAGTTCGCGCACCCCCTGTACGGGAAGCAGGTGGGCCGCTCGAAGAAGTACCGGGCCCACGACGAGGAGAACGAAAGCAAGCTGGGCGACGTCGTGCGGATCGTGGAGACCCGCCCGATCTCGAAGACCAAGCGCTGGCGCCTCGTCGAGGTCCTCGAGAGCGCCGAGTAGGGAACGACGACAGCATTGAGCGCGGGTCCGCCGACGGAAGGCACGGACGGCGGGCTCGATCAACGGACTGGAGATAGAGATGATCCAGCAGGAATCCGTCCTCAACATCGCCGACAACACGGGGGCGAAGAAGGCCTCGTGCATCCGGGTGGTGGGCGGCTCGGGACGCCGCTACGCCCGGGTGGGTGATGTGATCGTCGTGGCGATCAAGGACGCGCTGCCCAACGCCCCGGTGAAGAAGGGCGAGGTGGCCCGCGCCGTGGTCGTCCGGACGAACAAGGAGATGAAGCGCCGGGACGGCAGCTACATCCGCTTCGACGAGAACGCGGCCGTCCTCATCAACCCCCAGGGCGAGCCCCGGGGGACCCGGATCTTCGGCCCGGTGGGCCGGGAGCTGCGGGACAAGCAGTACATGCGGATCGTGTCGCTGGCGCCGGAGGTGATCTGATGTCGAACAAGCACCACATCGTGAAGGGCGACCAGGTCAAGGTCATCCGGGGCAACTACCGGGAGATGGAGGGCACCGTGATGCGGGTCCTCCCCGACCAGGACCGGGTCGTCGTCGAGGGCGTGAACATGCGCAAGCGCCACGAGCGGCCGAGCATGTCCAACCCCGAGGGCGGCATCATCACGCAGGAGATGCCGATCCACATCTCGAACGTGATGCTCCTCGATCCCACGACCGGCGAGCCCACGCGCATCCGGATCCGGGAGGAGAAGGACGGTGTGAAGGAGCGGATCTCCGTGAAGAGCGGAAACCCCATCCCCAAGCCGTAAGAGAGACATGGCACCGAGACTGCAAGAGCACTACCGGGGAACGGTCGTTCCGCACCTGAAGGAGCGGTTCGAGATCGACAACCCCCACGACGTGCCCAAGGTGGAGAAGGTCGTGGTGAACGTCGGGATCGGCGAAGCCTCCCGCGACCACAAGCTCCTGGAGAGCGTGGTCGAGGAGGTGGCCACGATCACCGGCCAGAAGCCGATCGTGACCCGGGCCCGGAAGTCGATCTCGAACTTCAACCTCCGGGAGGGCCAGCCCGTGGGCGTGAAGGCCACGCTCCGGGGCCCCCGGATGTACGAGTTCCTGGATCGTCTGATCAGCGCGGCGATCCCCCGGATCCGGGACTTCCGGGGGCTGCCCCAGCGCTCCTTCGACGGCCGGGGCAACTACACGATCGGCATCAAGGAGCAGATCATCTTCCCCGAGATCGACATCGAGGGAGTGAAGGAGGTCCACGGGATGGACATCACCGTGGTCACGAACACCGACAAGGACGACGAAGCGTTCGCCCTGCTGCGCCAGATGGGCTTCCCCTTCCGGGGCGAGGTCCCGGTGCAGATCGGCCAGAGCGCGGCATGACCGCGCTCGCCGTCGGCGAACACGCATTCACCCTTCGGGGGACACATGGCTAGGAAAGCCCTGATCGAGAAGGCGAAGAAGGAACCGAAGTACAGCACCCGCAAGAACAACCGGTGCTCCCGGTGCGGACGGGTCCGCGCATACATGCGCAAGTTCGGGCTCTGCCGGATCTGCTTTCGAGAGAAGGCCCTGAAGGGGGAGATTCCTGGCGTGAAGAAGGCCAGCTGGTAAAAGGATCGAACTGACGATGATGACGGATCCCATTGCGGACATGCTCACGCGCATCCGGAACGCCGGCCAGGCCGGCCACCGGTGGGCGGACATGCCGCCATCGAAGCTCAAGGTCGAGATCGCGAAGCTGCTCAAGCGGCAGCACTTCATCTTCGACTACAAGGTCCTCGACGACGGCCGCAACGGCGTCCTCCGGGTCTACCTCAAATACCACGAGGGCGAGCCGGTCATCCGGCACCTGGAGCGGGTCTCCCGCCCCGGGCGGCGCCGCTACGTGGGCAAGGACGAGGTCCCGCGGGTGCGCAACGGCCTGGGGATGGCGATCATCTCCACGTCCCAGGGCATCATCTCCGACCACGCCGCCCGGAGCGAGGGCGTGGGCGGAGAAGTCATGGCCTACGTCTGGTAACGGGAGAGACCACGATGTCGAGGATCGGAAAGCAGCCCGTCGAGCTCCCCGAGAAGGTCAGCGCCTCCTTCGACAAGGGCGTGCTGACCATGAAGGGGCCCCAGGGCGAGCTGACCCTGGACGTGCACCGGGACATGAAGGTCACGGTGGACGACGGCGAGGTGCGCGTCGAGCGCCCCTCGGACCAGGGTCGCCACAAGGCGCTCCACGGCCTGACCCGCTCGCTGATCAGCAACATGGCGGAGGGGGTCTCCCGGGGATTCGAGCGGGTCCTGGAGATCCAGGGCGTCGGCTACCGGGCGGAGAAGTCCGGCGGAGGGCTCAAGCTGACCCTGGGCTTCTCCCACACGATCCAGTACGACGCGCCGGAGGGGATCACGCTGGAGTGCCCGGACCAGACCACGATCGAGGTTTCGGGCCCGGACAAGCAGCTCGTCGGGCAGACCGCCGCCGAGATCCGGAGCTTTCGGCCCCCGGAGCCGTACAAGGGCAAGGGGATTCGCTACCGGGGCGAGCACGTCCGCCGCAAGGCCGGGAAGACGGCCGTCGGCGGCGCCGGAGCCGGGCCCGGAGTCGGTGGTAAATGACGCCGCGGGCACGAACTGAGGAACGGAACGAGCGATGACGACGTATCGAGGTATAAAGAAGAACCGCCGGCTGCAGCGTGAGCGCCGCCATCGGCGGATCCGGAAGAAGATCTGGGGCACGGCCCGACGGCCGCGTCTCGTGGTCCACCGGTCCCTGAGCCACATGGAGGGACAGCTCGTGGACGACGACGCGGAGCAGACCGTCCTCGGCATCTCCACCCGGAGCGCGGACGTCCGGGACGCCGAGGTCGAGGGCGATCACCGGAAGGTCGAAGAGGCCCGTCTGGCCGGGAAGCTCCTGGCGGAGCGGGCCCGGGAGCAGGGCATCGACGCGGTCGTCTTCGACCGCGGCGGATACAAATATCACGGACGGGTGCAGGCCTTCGCCGATGGCGCCCGCGAGGGAGGACTGGAGTTCTGATGAGCAACGGTCGTGGAGGACGGGGCCGGGACAGGGACCTCGTCGAGAACGTCATCGACATCAACCGGGT
>CAZMPV010000263.1:0-4642 GCA_964567985.1 uncultured Gemmatimonadaceae bacterium | reverse complement strand
ATGGAGCTCCTGGACTCGGAGATCGTCACCTTCGACGACTACGACGGGAACCCGACCTGGGCCGAGATCCGGGAGAAGCCGGAGAACTTCAACGGCGCCGCCGTCGTCTACGTCCACGGCTGCGGGGAGTGCGCCCAGGGCGTCACGAAGGGCTGGGACCGGGTCCGGGCGAAGCTCTACGCCAAGTACCTGGCCCAGCGGGGCTACATGACGGCGAACCTGGACTACCGGGGCAGCTCGGGCTACGGCCACGCGAACCGGACGTACGCCTACCGGCAGATGGGCGTCTCGGACATCGACTCCGGGCTCGCCCTCCTGGACATCCTGGAAGAGGAGCACGGGGTGGACCCGGACCGGATCGGCGTCTACGGGGGCTCCTACGGCGGCTTCTTCACGATCATGGCCCTCTTCCGGCACCCGGACCGCTGGCGGGCCGGCGTCGCCCTCTACCCCGTCACCGACTGGGCCCACTACAACCACGGCTACACGAGCCGGATCCTGAACGGCTCACCCTACGAGGACCCGGAGGCGTACCGGCGCTCGAGCCCGGTCTACTACGTGGAGAGCTACGAGCGAGGACTCCAGATCCAGCACGGGCTCGTGGACGGAAACGTCCAGACCCAGGACAGCTTCCGGCTCATGCAGATGCTGATGGAGGCCGAGAAGCCCTTCGACGCCATGATCTACCCGGTCCAGGACCACGGCTGGGACGAGGAGCCGAGCCGCCGGGACTCGTACTGGCGCATGACCCGCTGGTTCGACCAGGAGCTCCTGGGGAAGGCGGCCGTGACGGGACGGACGGCGGGGGACGATGCGGGACGGTAGCACACTCCGACCGGGACGGACCCTTTCCGGTCTTGAAGCGGTCCGCCGGTCTTGACGCGGTCCGCCGGTCTCCTTACGGTCCCGGTCGACAATCGAAGGCCCCGTGGTCATTTGACGCGTATTGCCGCCACGCTAAACAACGTGCTAAAAAGCGATCCGCCCGGGGCGCGTCGCGTCGCCGGGCTTCTCTTTTTTGCACCGATTCGGGATCTCCGCCGAGACCGGCGTCCGTCCCGACGGTGAGATCGGAACAGCACGGAGGACCCGTGAACGGTATCGCTGCCGCCCTCTCCGGAAATCCCAGGCGGCCCATGGCCATGTCGGCCGTGGGAATGGGCATGATGCGCCCCCCGTCCGGGGGGGAGCACGGGTTCGCCGTCGTCGGCCGTCGGAGATCGACGTGAGCTGACGACCCGCTGTCGGACGAGGCGACCCCGGCTCCCTCCAGCGCGAGGGAGCCGGGGTTTTTTCGTGTCCGGTGCCGCGGCACCGAACCCGCCGTATCGAAGAGACCAAGGAGCGACAGAGATGACAGAGAGGGTGCAAACTTTCCGACCCGGTGCCCGGGAGGCGTCCCGCCGACGCATCCGTGCCGGCGAGGTCGAGCTCGCCGGAGGCCTCCCGCTGGAGCACGGAGGACACCTGACGCCGTGCCGGATTCGCTACGAGCTGGTGGGGCCGGCCGGCGCCCCCCTGGTGCTCGTCCTCGGGGGGATCTCCGCCGGCCGACATCTCCTGGCCCACGCCGAGGATCCGAAGGCCGGCTGGTGGGAAGCCCAGGCCGGGCCCGGCCGCCCCCTGGATCCCGGGCGGTTCCGGCTCCTGAGCATCGATTGGGTGCACGGTGAGCGGGACGGGGCTCCCCTCGCGATCACGCCCTCCGACCAGTCCGACGCCCTGGTGCGGCTCCTGGACCGCCTGGAGATCGATCGGGTCACGGCCGGCATCGGCGCCTCGTACGGCGGGATGGTGCTCCTGGCCCTCGCCGCCCGCCACCCGGAGCGCCTGGACCGGGGGCTGGTCGTCGCTGCCGCCCACGAGAGCCACCCCATGGCCACGGCCCTCCGCGGCCTCCAGCGGAAGATCGTCCGTCTGGGGATGGAGACCGACCGGAGCCGGGACGCCATGGTGCTCGCCCGCTCGCTGGCCATGACCACCTACCGCTCGGACCGGGAGTTCGAGGAGCGTTTCCGCGGTCCACCCCGTCTCGAAGACCCCGGATCGCCGGCCCGCTTCCCGGTGGAGGCCTACCTCGAGAACAGGGGCCGGAGCTTCGCCGATCGCTTCGACCCCGTGCCCTTTCTCTGCCTGTGCCAGTCCCTGGACCTCCACCGCATCGACCCGGGGGACGTGTCCGTACCCCTGAAGCTCGTCTCGGTGGACACGGACACCCTGGTTCCGCCCAGGCAGATCCGGGCCCTCCACGACGGACTGGAGGGAGAGTCTGACCTGATCGAGGTCCGCTCCATTCACGGCCACGACGCCTTCCTCGCCGACGAGGAAACGTTCGCGGAGATCCTGAACACCTTTCTCGAACCTCACGGGGATCCCCATGTGTCCGACCAGTGACTCCGAGGCCGGATCTCGAACCCGGGCGGTCCGGACCGGCATCGCCACAGACGGCGAGCACGGGGCCGTGGTGCCCCCGATCCACCTGAGCACCACCTTCAGCTTCGACGGCCTGAACGGGAAGCGCCGCTACGACTACACCCGCTCCGGAAATCCGACCCGGGACCTCCTGGCGGAGGCGCTGACCGGGCTCGAGGGCGGAGCGGGGACCGTGGTGACGTCGTCCGGGATGTCGGCGGTGACGCTGGCCCTCCAGCTCCTGGATCCCGGAGACCTGCTGGTCGCGCCTCACGACTGCTACGGCGGCACCTTCCGAGCCATGCGGGCGCTGGCGGCGAAGGGCCGCTTCGAGGTTCGCTTCGTGGACCAGACGGAGCCCGATCTCCTGGAGGAAGCCGCCGCCCGTGGCCCGAGCATGATCTGGGTCGAGACCCCCAGCAACCCCCTGCTCCGGATCACCGACCTCGAGGCCGCGGCCCGGGCGGCGAGCGCTTCGGGAGCGCTCCTGGTGGTGGACAACACCTTCCTCTCGCCGGCGCTACAGAAACCCCTGAGCTTCGGCGCCGATCTGGTGGTCCACTCCACCACCAAGTACCTGAACGGCCACTCGGACGTAGTGGGCGGCGCCGTGGTGTCGGGCAGTGCCGACCTGCACGAGGAGCTGGACTGGTGGGCCAACTGTCTGGGGCTCCCCGGCGCCCCGTTCGACGCCTTCCTGACGCTCCGGGGCGTCCGGACGCTCCACGCCCGGATGAGGCTGCACGAGGAAAACGTCCTGGCCGTCGTGGACGTCCTGCGCGACCACGACGCCGTCGGCGTCGTCCACCATCCCAGCCTGCAGGGTCACCCGGGCCACGAGCTGGCCCGGGCCCAGCAGGAGGGCTTCGGGGCGATGGTCAGCTTCGAGCTCCTCGGCGGCGAAAGGGGCGTGCGGGCGTTCGTCGACGGGCTCCGTCACTTCACCCTGGCCGAGTCCCTGGGCGGCGTGGAGAGCCTGGTGGCCCACCCCGCCACGATGACCCACGCTTCCATGGACGAGGAAGCCCGGCGGGCCGCCGGCATCGGCGACAGCCTCCTCCGACTGTCGGTCGGCATCGAGTCCCCGGAAGATCTGGTGGCCGACGTGGCGGCGGGGCTGGCCCGGGTCGAGGAGGCGATCTCGGCTCACTCCAGCGCCTCGACCCCGGAGGCGTCGAACCCCAGCTCCTCGTCGGCGACCTGCGGGTCGTAGTCGATCCGGATCCGGGTCGGATGGCCGAGCCCGGCGTCCCACTCGACCTCGATCTCGTGGGCGTCCCGGTCCACGGCGTCCAGGAGGATCGTGAAGAGGCCGTCCACCCCGGGGAAGAGGTGGTGGAGGTGCTCGGCCACCGGCTCGCCGGTCTCCGTATCCAGGACCCGGACGACCCGGCCCATCCGGACCTCGACCCGGACCGGGCCCTGGGTCCCGGGAAGGCAGAAGCAGACCCGCTCGAGGCGGTAGGCGTAGTCCCGGAACGGGCGGGCTTCCCACTGCTCCCGGTGGGCTTCGATCTCCTCCCGGAAGCTCTGCTCGTCGGGGGAGGTCATGCTGTCGCAGGAGGCCAGGAGTGGCAGGCTCATGAGGAGGACGAGACGCGCGGTTGTCGTGGGACGGGGGTGGTCCGGGGGCGGGGAACGTTCGGACACGGAAGCTCTCCGGAATCCGGGGGATCGGGGACGGCGGGGCCCCTCCCGGGGCTCGCCGCGGTCTCGGAGGGAACGAGCGAGGCCGGTGGATCGTGACGGACGTTGTCAGGGGCGACTTGATCCGCCCGTTCCCAGAGGCCGGCTCGGATGCCTCTCGCACGTCGCTGCCTCCAGCACCCGGAACGCTGTTCGATGCCGCGCAGTCGGTGTATCATGGATGGAGATGCATTCCCCATTTTCGGTCCTTCCCACCGATTCCGATGTCCCGAGAGACGCGCTCCGCCTCCGGTTCCAGCCGGGTCTACTTCGCCCACGAGGAAGCGCACATGCACCGGGGGGGCTGATGCGTCCCGGCCCCGCGTACCTCGAGCTGGGCCTCGACGAGCTCCGGGCCCGGGCCGAGACCGCCCTGGCGGCGCTGGCGGACTGCCGGTGCTGCCCCCGGGACTGCGGCGTGAACCGCCTCGACGGCCGCTGGTCTGCGTGCAAGACGGGCCGCTGGGCCCTGGTCGGGAGCCACTTTCCCCACTTCGGCGAGGAGGACTGCCTCCGGGGCTGGAACGGCTCGGGGACGATCTTC
>CAZMPV010000262.1:0-4708 GCA_964567985.1 uncultured Gemmatimonadaceae bacterium | reverse complement strand
CCCTTTTCTTCCGCTCCTCCCTCGCTTATCCTCCGCACCGGACAGGGGTGCCGGGAAGCTTCCGGCTGAGATCACACCCTTATGAAGCCTGTGCTTCCTCAACAGGCTTCTTGACCTGATCCGGGTAATGCCGGCGCAGGGAGTCGTCGGGCCCGTCGCGGCCGACGGGCCGGCCCGAGCCTCCGAGCTCCGGCGCCGGCTCCGCCCTCCCCGATCCCCCGTCCACACGCAGCGATCGAATCCAGGGTCCGCCCGGCATCGGCGGCCCGCAACGGACGGAAGGGATCATCCATGAGCTTCACCGCCGATCAGCTGAAGCGCGTCCGGCCCCTCTGGGACCGGATGCTCTCCCACCGCTTCCTGCACGAGACCCGGGACGGCACGATCCCGGACGACACCTTCGCCACCTGGATGCGCCAGGACTACCTCTTCGTCGAGGCGGCGATCCCCTTCATCTCCGGGCTCCTGACGAAGGCGCCCCCGGAGCACCGGGAGGCGCTGGCCGGCTTCCTCCCGGCCCTGCACACCGAGCTCGGGCTCTTCGAGGAGCGGGCGGAGAGCGCCGGGGTGGACCTCCGGGGCGCGCCGCCCTCCTTCACCTGCCACGCCTACGTCCAGTTCCTCCTGGCCACGGCGTACCGTGCGTCCTACGCCGAGGGCTTCACCGTCCTCTACGTGGCCGAGAAGGCGTACCACGAGTCGTGGAAGGTCGTGGACGAGGGCATCGACCCCGACTCCCCCTGGAAGCCCTTCGTGGAGAACTGGGCCAGCGACGACTTCGGGGAGTGGGTGGCGTGGCTCGAGGCGACGCTCGACGAGCTGGCGGAGAGCGCCGGCCCGACGGAGCGGGAGCGGATGGCCGAGCTCTTCGAGCTGACGACGAAGTACGAGATCGCCTTCTGGGAGATGGCGGTCTCGGGCGAAGACTGGCCCGGCCTCGAAGGAGGGAGCTGACCATGGCGTTCACCGACGAGCTGTACGACGCGGCCGGGGAGATCTGGACGGCCCAGCTCGCCCACCCCTTCGTGCGTGGGCTTGGCGACGGCTCCCTGGCCGAAGAGCGCTTCCGGCGCTGGGTCCTCCAGGACTACCGCTACCTGAAGGAATTCGCCCGGATCTTCGCCTGGGCCGCGGCGAAGGCGGAGCGCCTCGAGTCCATGGGCTGGTACGCCTCGGTCCTGGACATGACGCTGAACACCGAGATGGAGCTCCACCGGGAGTACGCCGCCCGCTTCGGGCTCACGCCGGAGGACTTGGAGGCCGAGCCCATGTGGCCCACGACCCGGGCATACACGGACTTCCTGGTCCGGACGGCGGCAGACGGCGACATGCTCGAGCTCCTGGCGGCCCTGCTTCCTTGCGCCTGGGGCTACTGCCACATCGGACGGGCGCTGGCCGAGGACGACCCGCCCGACGACCAGCGCTACGCCGACTGGATCGCCCAGTACGCCTCGGAGGAGTTCGCCGAGGCCACCGAGTGGCTCCGGGGCAAGATGGACCGTCTGGCGGAGCACGCCGGCCCGGAGAAGCGTAAGCGGCTGACCGAGATCTTCGTCCTCTCCAGCCGCTACGAGTGGATGTTCTGGGAGATGTGCTGGCAGGGCGAGGAGTGGCCCGTCTGAGCGGGAGCCGACGTACGGCGGCTTGCCGGGAGATCACCGGAGCCGTCACCTTGTGCGGCCATGAGCGACCTCACCGAGCGGGCGCGCGGCGCCCTGGGACTGAAGCCGGGAGAAGAGCGGGAATTCGTCGTCCTGTCGGCGTTCATCTTCGCCGCGACGGCCGTCGCGATCCTCCTCTCGGCCACCAAGAACGGCCTCTTCCTGTCGGTCTATCCGGACCGGCTCATTCCCCACGCGATGATCGCGGCGGCCGTCCTCTCGGCGGTCCTCTCGGTGGGTCTCTCCGGGGTCATGCCCCGCTTTCCCCGGAAGCTGGGGGCCGATGCCCTGATCGGGGCGCTCCTCCTCTCCCTCGTGGCCAGCCGGGCGGCCTTCGGGCTCGACCCCGGGAGCTCGTTCGCCCTCTACGTCTGGCTCTCGGCGGTCCAGGTCCTGGTCGTGACCCACAGCTGGGACTACGCGAGCAGCTTCTTCACCGGACGGCAGGCGAAGCGGCTCATGCCCCTGGTCGGCATCGGCGCCAGCATCGCCGTCTTCCTGACCGGGGTCACCCTGGCCCCGACAGCGGACCTCATCGGCACGGCCAACCTCCTCCTGGTGGCGGGAGCCCTCCTGCTGGCCACCCTGCTCCTCCGTCGGCTCGTCCCGGTCCCGGAGTGGGAGGGCGAGGCGGGCGAGGTGGGCGAGGCGGAGGGGGCCCTGCGCGGCTTCCTGGACACCGCGGGGGACGGCCTCCGGAGCGTGGCCTCCCGGCCGCTGCTCCGGGTGCTGGCCGTGGCGGCGGTGCTCCTGGTGCTGGCCGGGACCCTGGTCGACTTCCAGTTCAAGCTGGCCGTCCAGGAGCGCTTCACCCGGGACCGGATCACGAGCGTCTACGGGCTCCTCTATGGCGCCATCGGGGCCGGCACGGTGGCCATGCAGGTCCTCTCGTCCCGGGTGATCTTTCCGAAGCTGGGAGCCAGCGCCGCCGCCGTCGGCCACGCCGGCGCCCTCAGCGCCGCGGCCGCCGCCGTCATCGCCCTGGGCGGCTTCGCGGTCCTGGTGGTCCTCCAGCTCCTGGACGAAATCCTCCGCCACTCGATCGAGCGCCCGGTGGAGCAGGTATCGTTCCTTCCCTTCCCGCCCCGGGTGAAGACCGCGGCCCACACCACCTTTCACGGGGTCATTCGCCCCCTGACCAAGGCGCTGGCCGGAGGTGTCGCCCTCCTCCTCGTGGCCCGGGCCGAGCTCGTCCCGGCCGTGATCGCCGTGGCGGCGGCCGGGGCGGCCTTCGTGCTCCGGCGCCACAGGAAGCTCTACCTCCAGGCCCTGGAGACCGCCCTGGCCAAGCACACCCTCGAGTTCACGAGGCGCGACGACGTCCCCCTGGTGGTGGACGACGCCGCCGCCGACGTCATCGACCGGGGGCTCGAGGACGACGACGCCACGGTGGTCGTCTTCGCCCTCTCGCTGCTGGAGAATCTGCCGACCGAGCACGCCCTGCCCCGGGCGCACCGGCTCCTCTCCCATCCCACCGACGAAGTGCGGGCCGAGGCCGCGACGGTGCTCGGACGCCTGGACGCCGAGGCCGACCCGGAACGCCGGCGCGCCCTCCAGGACCGGCTGGAGGAAGAGGAAGCGCCGCTGGTCCTCTCGTCGCTGCTCCGGGCGCTGACCCTGGCCGCTCCCGCCGGTGACTTCGACGGGCTCGTCCTTTTCCTGGAGCACGAGGACCCCGATGTCCGACGCTCGGCCCTGGTGGCCCTCTGCTCCCTGGGGTGGGAGAAGGGCCCGGAGACCCTCGAGCGCCTGGTGGCCGCCGAGGATCCGGAGGACCGGGCGGTCGCCATCCGGGCCGCCGGGGAGCTGGGGGCCGAAGAGCACCTCCCCGAGATCGCCCGGGCGGTCTCCGTCTCCGAGACCCGCCCCGCGGCCCTGGACGCCCTCGAGGAGTTCGGCGGCGCGGCGCTTCCGATCCTCGGATCCCTGGTCACCCGGGACGACCTTCCCCTTCCCGTCCGGCGCACCCTGGTCACGGCCCTGGCGGGGATCCCGGATGCGGACGCCCGGGACCAGCTCATGGAGCTCATCGACCACGAAGAGCTGGGCCCGGCGGCCCTCACCTCTCTGCGGCGCCTCCGGAAGGACGGCCGGATGCCCGCGGTGGACCCCTCCCGGCTGCGGCCCCTCCTGCGGCGGCAGGCGGTCCAGGGCTGGCGCTACGCCCTGATGGCCGCCGCCCTGGACGGCGACGGACCCGACGACCGGCGGGGGTTCGTGGCCTCGGAGCTGAACGAGCTCCGGAACCGGGCGGTCCACCGGGTCCTGGCCGTGCTTTCGCTCGGAGAGCACCCGGACCGGGTGTCGATGGTGGAGGCCAACCTCTTTTCGGACGAGGACCGGGTCCGGAGCAACGCCCTGGAGCTCCTGGAGGGCCTGGTCGACGACCGGGACGAGCCCGCCGTCCTCCCCCTGGCGGAGGCCGCCGGCGAGAACGGCGCGCCACCCACGGACGGACGCTCACCGGTGCCCGACTCCACCCTCCTCCGGAAGCGACCCGTGGAGGCGCTGCTGGAGGAGTCGGATTGGTGGCCCCGGGCCCTGGGCGTGTACGCGGCCAGCGCGGACGGGGACGGACCGGGAGATCGAAGCGACGACGCGCGGAAACTCACCGAGGAGGAACGGGTCATGATACCGCTGATCGAGAAGGTCATGCTGCTCAAGGGATCGGAGCTCTTCCGGACCTTCCCCGGCGAGGAGCTGGCGGGGATCGCCGAGCTCGCCGACGAGGACTACCTGGACGCGGGGGAGGTGGTCTTCGAGGAGGGGGACCGGGGCGACGCCTTCTACATGGTCGTCCAGGGCGCCGTCCGGATCACCCGGTCGGGCCAGGAGCTCGCCGTCCTCGGCCCCCGGGAGGGCTTCGGGGAGATGGCGATCCTCGACCAGGAGAACCGCTCCGCCACCGCCACCGCCGAGGAGGACACCACCGTGCTGCGGATCGACCGGGACGACTTCGACCGTCTGGTCGAGGGCAATCCGGCCGTGGCCCGGGGCATCTACCGGGTCCTGACCCAGCGGCTCCGCTCGACCCTGGCCCGGGTGGC
>CAZMPV010000261.1:0-4715 GCA_964567985.1 uncultured Gemmatimonadaceae bacterium | reverse complement strand
GAGATCGAGATGGTCTTCATGGCCGACGTCTACGTGCCGTGCGACGTCTGCGGCGGAAAGCGCTACAAGCCCGAGGTCCTGGAGGTCACCTACAAGGGGCTGAACATCGCCGACGTCCTGGAGCTCACCGTGGACGAGGCGATCCGCTTCTTCATCCGCCAGGACGCCCTGGGCCAGACCCTCTGGCACCTCCAGCAGGTCGGCCTCGGCTACCTTCGGCTCGGCCAGCCGGCCCCCACACTCTCCGGGGGCGAGGCCCAGCGCCTCAAGATCGCCAGGGAGCTGGCCACGGCCGCGGGCAAGAAGGGCCGGAAGATCTACCTCCTGGACGAGCCCACCACCGGGCTCTCCGGCGACGACGTGAAGAAGCTGCTCCGGGTCCTGGACCGCCTCCTGGAGGCGGGCAACACCGTGGTCGTCATCGAGCACAACCTGGACCTGATCAAGACCGCCGACTGGATCATCGACCTGGGCCCCGGAGCCGGCCGGGACGGCGGCGAGGTCGTGGCCATGGGCCGCCCCGAGGACGTGGCCTCGGTGCCGGAGAGCCACACGGGCCGGTACCTGAGCGAATTGCTCTCGGGGGTGGGGACGGCGGCCTGAGGGGGTCCTGAGAAGGCCGAGCTCGCAGGTGCCGGGTCGAGGCGCCGTCCTCGAGCGCGGTTGTGTCATCGTGGCACATGTGCTAATATGAGCCGCCACGTGCCTCCCTCCTGGCAGGCGACATCACGCATGCGTAGCCTCCGCACCTCACTGATCCTGGCGGTCGTCCTTCCCCTCGCCACAGCCACGGTAGCGGGGGGCGTGTGGGTTCTGGCGGAAATGGAACGCCGGGCCGTGGAGCGGATGGAGGAAGATCTGCAGCTCGTGGCCCGGGCGCTCCAACTTCCCTTGAGCCGGGCCCTCGAACGCGAGCGAGAGGGCAGCGCCGTCAGCGCCCTGGAATCGGCCTTCCGGATCGGACGTGTCTATGGAGCCTATCTGTACGACGATCAGGGCGATCTCCGGACGGCGGTGGGGGCCGCTGCGCCCAGCGAGGATCCGGACCGGCTGAGCGATCTGGCCGAAGAAGGCACCCGGGTCGGCGAGTACAGCAGCGCGGGACCGGAGGAGGTCTACTCCTATTTCGTCTCCCTCACCAGCAGCGGGGGACGCCCCCTGGGCCTCCTCCAGGTGACCCGACGCCGGGGCGACATCGACGATTACGTCCACGCCCTGCGTCTCCGCATGGGGGCGGCCCTCCTGGTGGGATTGGTGGTGATGACGAGCCTCGTCCTGGTGGGACACCGGGGGGCCGTGGGACGGCACCTGGAGCGTCTCCTCGAGACGATGGTCCGGGTGACGGAGGGGGACCGGGATCACCGGGCCGAAGCCGACGGCCCCCGGGAGATCGCCCGCCTGGCAGAGGGCCTGAACCGCATGCTGGACAGCATCACCAGGGCCGAGGCCGAGGTGCGCGAGTCCCGGGAGGAACAGCTCCGCCTGGAGCGGGAGCTGCGCCGGAGCGAGAAGATGGCGGCCGTGGGGCGGTTGGGTGCCGGCGTCGCCCACGAGCTCGGCACTCCCCTCAGCGTGCTCGACGGTCGGGCGCAGCGCTTGCTGAGACGGGACGACCTGGATACCGAAGCCGTAGACGAGTTGAAGGCGCTCCGGGAACAGGTGACCCGGATGCAGGAGATCGTCCGGCAGCTCCTGAGCTTCGGGCGGGGGGTGCACGGCTCCCGCCGCCCGGTACCGGTCGACCGGCTCGCCCGGTCGGTGGTCGCCGCGTTGCGGGAGAGCCCGGAGGAGCCTTCGGGTGAGATCTCGGTGGACGGGCCCTCACCGCCTCCGGTCGTGTACGTGGATCCCGGAGCGGTGGAGAGGGTGCTGACGAACCTGGTTCGAAACGGCCTCGAGGCCGCCGACGGTGGACGGGTGGAGCTCCGGTGGTTCGGCGGCCCGGACCGTGGCCCGGCGGGCTTCGAGGTCCACGATGACGGCCCCGGCGTGGACCCGGAGATCCGGGATCGTCTCTTCGAACCTTTCTTCACGACCAGGGAGACGGGGGGGACGGGGCTGGGGCTTGCGGTGGTTCACGGCATCGTGGAACAGCACGGTGGCGGGGTGGAGATCATCTCGGGCCGTTTGGGGGGCGCCGGATTTCGGGTGGTCCTTCCCCTGGCGGGGTCGCCGGAGGAGAGCGACGTCGACGTGGGGCGCTCCGGGCCGGCCGGCGGAGCTGGACCGAAGGGGTCCACCGGAGTCCGGTCATGAGCGAGCGCCATTCCGTCCTCGTGGTGGAGGACGACGACGCCCTACGTGAGCTCCTGGTGGAAGAGCTGGGGTCGGAAGGGCACCGCGTGGAGTCGGTGGGTCGGGTCGACGAGGCCCGATCCGCGCTGAAGCGGACGCCGGCCGACCTGGTGGTCAGCGATCTCAGGCTGCCCGGGGAGCACGGGACGAAGCTCCTGGAGTGGACCCGGGACCGCATGCAGCCAGCGCCGGCCTTCATCATCGTCACGGCCTTCGGCTCGGTGCGGCAGGCGGTCGATGCCTTGCGTGCGGGCGCCGACGACTTTCTGACCAAGCCCCTCGACCTGGACCACCTGCGAGTGGCGGCGGGACGGGCCCTGGAGAACCGGGCCCTCCGGGTCGAGGTGGATCGGTACCGGAAGGCGCTCTCCGGCGACGACTTTCACGGCATGGTGGGGCGAAGCCCGATCATGACGGAGCTCTTCCGGGACATCCGGCGGGTGGCCCGGGGCGTGGGTCCGGTCCTGATCCGCGGCGAAAGCGGAACGGGCAAGGAGCTCGTCGCCCGGGCCATCCACGCCGAGAGCTCCCGGTCCGACCGTCCGTTCCTGGCGGTCAACTGTGCCGGCATCCCGTCCGACCTCCTCGAGAGCGAATTCTTCGGCCACGCCGAAGGAGCGTTCACAGGCGCCACATCGGGCCGGAAGGGGCTCTTCCTCGAGGCGGACGGCGGCACGATTCTCCTGGACGAGATCGGGGAGATGCCGACCGAGCTCCAGGTGAAGCTGCTGAGGGTCCTCCAGGAGGGACGGGTCCGGCCCGTGGGGAGCGATCGGGAGCTCTCCGTGGACGTTCGGGTTCTCGCGGCCAGCAACCAGGACCTGGAGACCGCCATGGACGAGGACCGCTTCCGGCGGGACCTGTACTACCGGTTGGAGACGTTTCAGCTCGTCGTCCCTCCCCTCCGGGAACGGGGTGACGACCTGGAGCGGCTGGCCGGTCACTTCCTCCGGCGGACCTCGGCCCGAATCGGGGTGGAGGCGAAGCCTTTCTCCTCGGCGGCTCTCGCTCGGCTCCGGAGCTACCCCTTCCCCGGAAACGTCCGGGAGCTGGAAAACACCGTCGAGAGGGCGGTCACCTTCTGTGACGGAGAGAAGATCCGGCCCGAGCATTTTCCGGAGCGGGTCCGGCGCGGCATGGCCGGATCCGGCAAGGAGGCGCCCGCCCGGTCCGACGCCAGCGCGGGGCTGGTGGGACCGGAGGAGCTACCGTCCCTGGACGAGGTCGAGCGACGCTACATCCTCCACGTGCTGGATCGGGTGGAAGGAAACAAGCGGAGGGCGGCCGCCCTCCTGGGAATCGGACGCCGCACCCTCTACAGACGGCTCGAGGAGTACGACGTCGATTCCCGGGAGTGAGCGGCCGAACCCGGTGGGGTGTCTACCCCCGACCGGAGCCGGAGATCAGCGGGCTCCTTCGGGCGGATCCTCCTCGCCCAGCTTCTCGTCCAGGAGGGCCTGGAACTCCTGTCTCTGGTCCGGATCGACGTTCAAGATCTGGGTGATCTGCTGGTACTCCTCCACGGTGAAGCCGTGGTCCTCGAGCACGGAGGACATCTCCTGGTTGGCCTGCTGCTGGATCTCGTTCGCGGTGGCCTGATCCTGGGCGGTCTGCATCTCGGCCTGCATCTCGCCCCGGATCTGGTCGATCTCGATGTACGCCTCCGTGAAGGTTTCCAGCTCGTCGTCCGAGATCTCGGGTACATCCTGCTGGCCCTGGGGCTGGGGTTGCTGGGCCTGACCCGGTTGGGCCGCGATCAGGACGGCCATCGCGACGGCGATGACGCCTGCCAGGGTCCTGGTGATGGGTCGGGAGGTCATCTGGGGATTCTCCTTCGGTAAGGATCGAGTCTCGCTCGTTCCTCTCATTGTTGCACGGTCCGTTCCAACCCTCCGCTCCCGGCTGTCTTCGGCGTCCGGAGCCTGGAGCGCGACACAGGGAACTTCCCGTCATGACGGGGAGCGCGGTCGCAGGACGGGCCCGGAGACGTAGGCGGGATCACCTCCCGTTCCTTCCGGGAATGTCCGCGGACCACGTGTGTCATACTGATACATGATTCGTTTTGGCGCATAGACGGGAGCGGGTATCGACGGTCGTCGAGTCCGGTGCGCCTACCATCGGTTTCGGGGGAATCGAACGGATACCCGTAGCCGCGCGGCCTCGCTCGTCCTGGCCGTGCTTTCCTCCGGGTGGGCACCACCCTCCCCGGGCCGGTGGTCGTCAGGGCTGAGGCCCCGCCGCCGGACAATCTAGCCGGCGTCTGCCGGCAGAAGCCGGAGGGCCTCGACGTGCCGGGGGCGCAGCGTCCGGAAGTGACGCTCGTCCAGGGTGACCAGCTTCTCTTCTCCGAGGCGCTCCACGACCGCCAGGATCGCCGCGTCCACGAAGCCGATGTCCGCGTCGTCGTAGCGGTCGCAGAG
>CAZMPV010000260.1:0-4728 GCA_964567985.1 uncultured Gemmatimonadaceae bacterium | reverse complement strand
CGAAGCGCTTTCGCGATCCGCCGGCCGGGAACTTTCGCCAAGAGTAACGTATTTGATGGAATTGTGCACACGCGCTCCGGTCGCGGGAGCGCGGGCCGTCCGGGAAGCGCTCCACCGTCACACGATCAGTACGCCTCCAGGTCCCGTCCGCTCACGACCCTCCCCTCGTAGCCGGCCGCCCGGATCTCCGCCACGAGCCCCTCGCCGTCGGTGCCCCAGAAGAGCTGGTGGTAGAGGACCAGCAGCCCCGGGTCGGCCCGCCCGGCCAGCTCCGCGAGCTCGGTGGTGGAGGTATGGAAGTCGGCGTGGTAGCGTCGCCACTCCGGGGGGCGGTCCCGGAACCGCTCCGCCGAGTAAACCTCGTGGACCAGGACGTCGCAGCCGTCGCAGGCCTCCACCAGGGCGTCGGTCGGGGCCGCGTCCCCTGAGATCACGACCACCCGGTCGTCCGTCTCGAAGCGGTAGCCGAAGGCGTAGGGCCACGAGCCGTGGGGCACCGGGATCGCACGGACCCGGACCCGCTCGTCCTCGTAGACCGGACCCCCCTCCTCGAGCTCGACGACGTCGGCCCGATACGCCTCCGGGTTGTCCCGGGGCTCGAGGCCGTAGATCCGCATCTTCACGTCCTCGGTCCACGCCTCCTCGATCCGACGGGCCATCTCCCGGGTTCCGGGCGGGCCCCAGAGCCGGAGCGGGACCGGGCGGTCGAGGACGAAGGGGCTGAGCATGAGGTCCGGCAGCCCCAGGGTGTGGTCGGAGTGGAGGTGAGTGAGGAAGACCCGTCGCAGGCGCGCCGGCCGGAGCGCGTCCAGGCCGTGGCGCTCCGCCGCCGCGGCCGCACGGCGGACGACCCCGACCCCGGCGTCCACGACGTACGAGACCCCGTCCACGACCACGGCCACCGCCGGACCCCAACGCTCCGGGTCGGCGTTCGGCGTGCCGGTTCCCAGGAGGACGACTCGCGTTCCGGGCTCGGCGCCTTCCGTCTCCGGACCCGGGGCCTCCTGGCCGCACAGCGGCCCGGCGCCGACAAGGAGCACCGCTCCCGCGATCAGAAATCCCCGCTCGATCATCCGCACTGGAACCCCTCCTCCCCGCTCGATCGTTCGGTGGGCGAGCTGCCACCGGGTCGCCGGGCCCGGCGCCGCCTCACTCGCAGCGCCGCATGACCTCCTCCGCGTCCATACGTCCCCGGCCGAGGGCGCCGCCGGCGCCCAGGTCCACGGGGCCGGTCCCGGATCCCGGCTCGCCCGATCCCGGCCCGCCGCGGTCCCGCTCCCGCCCGCCGGGCCCCGGCGCCTCGATCCCGAAGGCCTCCGGGGTCGGGGGCCGCTCCCGATGCCAGCCCGTCACGTCCTGGTAGGCCGCGACCAGCGAGAGGAGCCGGTCCTCGGCGTAGGGCTGTCCCCCCAGCATCGCCCCGACGGGCCGGGAGAAGCCCCGGGTCTCCTCCATTCCCACGGGGAAGGCCACCAGGGGCAGGCCCGTCATGTCGAAGGGGAGGGTGCTCGTCTGCACCACCACGTCGCAGTGGCCGAAGAGGTCGTCGAGGATCCGGCGCAGGAGGAGGAGCTTCGCCCGCTGGCCCCGGAGGTACTCGGCCCCGGGCAGCAACAGGCCGTTGATCCAGGGCGAGAGCGAGACGCCGAAGCGCCGCACGTCGTCCCGGAGCACCTCCATGAAGGGCTCGGAGCGCTCCGGCAGCCGCACGTTGTTGAAATCCCAGCTCGTGAGCGTCTCCCAGTCAGCCGGGTAGTCCACCTCCACGAGCCGGGCCCCGAGGCGCTCCAGCGTGCCGAGCATCTCCTCCCGGGCCCGGGCCGCCTCCTCCCCTCGCTCCTTCATGCGCCGGAGCCGGGCTTCCTCCTCCTCGCTCTCCGGCTCGAAGTCCGGCTCGTCGGGCTCGGTGTAGTCCGGGAAGACGCCCACCGTCGTGGGCCAGCGTAGCCGGGTCCGCCCTCCCTCCCGGGCGGGGGTGGCGGCGGTCACGTAGTCCGGCACCGGCGGCAGCCCCCGGGTCCGGGGATCCGCCGGGTCGGAGCCGGCCATGGCCTGGAGCATCAGCGCCGCGTCCATGGCGTCCCGGGCCAGGGGGCCCGGATGGTCCCGGGTGTAGGTCAGGGGGATGATCCCGTGGAGCGAGACCCGGCCCATGGTCGGCTTCAGGCCCGTCAGCCCCTGTGCGTTCGACGGGCGGGTGATCGAGCCGCCGGTCTGGGTGCCCGTGCTCGAAGCGGCCATCCGGGCGGCGACGGCGGTGGCCGAGCCGCTCGACGAGCCCCCGGGGCTGACCGAGGGCTCGTGGGGCGCCCAGGCGTTCACCGTCGTGTTCTCCCCGTCGGGCGTCGTGGCCCGGGAAGTGGCCAGAGGGCCCATCTGGGTCTTCCCCAGGAGGATCGCCCCGGCCTCCTCCAGTCGCGCCCACGCCGTGGCGTCCCACTCCGGGACGAAGTCGGCGTAGATGTGGGAGTTGGCCGTGGTCGGCACGCCCGCGGTGTAGAAGTTGTCCTTGATGGCCAGGGGGATGCCGTGCAGGGGTCCCCGGTAGGGCGCGTCGGCGAGGCGTCGGGCCCGCTCCCGCGCCGCCTCGGCCCGGACCGTGTTGAACGCCATGTAGACGCCGTCCCAGCGCCGGATCCGCTCCAGGTACGCCTCCAGGAGCTCCACCGGGGCGAGGCGGCCCTCCCGGATCAGGTGGGCCGCCCCGGCCAGGGTCAGGGAGGACGGGTCCGCCGGCACCTGTCCGATCCCCGGAAGCGGCGCGTCGGCGGTCAGTCCCGGCTTTCGGGCGGGCGACGCGCCCTGACCCGCCCGGGCCAGGGCGCCTCCGCCCGCGGCCGCGGCGGTCAGGGCGGTCATGCGGCGGAGGAAGCTCCGACGATCCACGCCCCGGTCCGTCGGCACCGCGTCCGCCCCCGGCCCCGACGTCATTCGTCCTCCCGTTCCGGGCCCCGTCCCGTCCCGGTCCGGCCGGCGTACTCGGCCGGATACATGACGGGCGGCACCTCCTGGGCGTCCATCTCGAAGTCGGCGATGACGGGCAGCGTCTCCCGGAGGAAGCGCCGGGCGGAGCGGAGGATCCGGGCCCGGTCGGCCGGGGCGTCGTCGTCCTCTTCGGGAAGGACGCTCAGGTCCACACCCAGGGCCCGGAGCCGGGTCCGGATGTAGGCGTCGAGCTGCTCGTCGCTCAGCTCCTGCACGGCTCTCCTCCCGGAATCGGGGAACGGAATGGCGGAAGGTGGGCGGGGGGTCGCGGGCCGCGCAAGCGAGGCGGGGTGGATGAACAAGCCGGTCTCTCGACCCGTATCCAGGGTGATGACGATCCGACGCCTCGCGCCGCCCCTGGTGCTGCTCCTCCTGGCGGCGCTCGGCCTGCTCCTGGTCCCGGCGCTTCCGGCCAAGGTACCGATTCACTGGTCCCTCACGGGCGAGCCCGACCGGTGGGCCGACGCCCGTGTCGCCGTCCTCGTCCTGCCCGGAGCCGGTCTGGTGACCTGGACCGTCATCGAGGCCGCCCTCGCCCTGGCGCGGCGCAGGAAGGAGGGCGTCGCCGCCGTTGATCGCATGGCTGCCGTCATCCAGGGCGGGATGACCGGCTTCTGGGCGATGCTGCAGGCCGGGACCCTGGCCTTCCACCTCGGCGCCCCCCTTCCCCTGGGCCTCCCGGGGCTCAGCCTGGTGGCCACGGGCGGGTTGGTGGCGGGGCTCGGCCTCTATCTCAGGAGCGAGGCCGGGACGGAGGACGGCTGGCACCTCGTGAACCTGCCGGTCCGGACCCCCGAACACGCCCGCCGCCTGCTCCGGGGCGTCGGCGCGGCCCTGCTGGTCGTGGGGCTCGCCTTCGTCCTCTCGGCCGCCTTCTCCGGCCGGATCCGTGCCGGCCTCCTCCTGCTGACCGCCGTCGGCTCGGTCGGGGGGCTTCCCCTCTGGACGGGGTGGGTGCTCTTCCGGGATCGGCCGTCGGACGACCGGGCGCCCCATGCATGATCAAGCTTCCTCCATCCCCGGCGGCGCGGGGATCGACTCCTCGAAGGCCTCCTCGTCGTACCAGAACGCCTCCACGGCGCCGTGGATCCGGTCCACGGTCTCCCGGGAAGGCGGCGCCGTGAAGCGGGACACGGTCCACGCCACGGCGAAGTTGGCGCCCAGCCCCCAGACGGCGCCGTGCATCCCCATGGGGTGGGACCACGCGACCAGCGTGAGGAAGAGGGTCAGCAGCCCCGCGGCGATCCCCGCCAGGACGCCGGTCCGGGTGTAGAGACGCCGGGACGGGAAGCAGGCGCCCAGAACGCCCGGGAGGAGCTGGAGCGCGCCGGCGCCGGAGAGCGTCACCAGGACCACCAGGAACTCGAAGGTTCCCACCGAGAGCACGTAGCCCACGGCCAGGAGCGCCACCACGAAGATCCGTCCCACCAGGACGTAGTGGGCCTGGCTCGCGTCGGGCGCCACGTACCGCTGGTAGACGTCCCGGGTCAGGACGGTGGTGTTCGAGTGGAGGATCGAGTCCAGGGTGGACATCGCCGCAGCCGTCGCGCCGGCCAGGATGATCCCCGTCATCCACGAGGGGGCGTGGGCGAAGAGGAGCTCGGGGAAGATCCGGTCCGGCACCTCCAGGCCCGGCATGGCCACGGCGCCGCCGATCCCCACCAGGGCCGTGGGGATGAAGAGCGTCATCAGGTAGATCGGGGTGGTGGCGCCGAGCCACTTGATCGTCCTCCCCGAGACCGC
>CAZMPV010000259.1:0-4738 GCA_964567985.1 uncultured Gemmatimonadaceae bacterium | reverse complement strand
TCCGGCAGCAGGTCCCGGCCCCGGGCCCAGCTCACCACCTGGTCCATCCGCCGGAGCTCCTCGGCCAGGGCCTCCCGTCCGGCGTCGGTGAGGGCGTAGAAGCGCCGGGGCGGGCCTCCCGAGGCGCCTTCGTCCGGGGGCGCGTCCACCTCCTCGATCCGACCCTCGTCTTCGAGCCGGTGGATCGCCTCGTACAGGGTGCCGGAGCCCAGGCGCACCTCGCCGTCGGTCCGCTCCTCCACGCTCCGCTTGATCCCGTAGCCGTGGAGCGGCCCCTCGGCCAGGGCGAGGAGAATCTGCAGGGTGCGCTTGGTCATGGTGCTGGCCTCCGTGAGCGCGGGTTCGAGGCGACGGGCATCACTCTTCCCTGAGGGTCGCCACGGGGTCGGCCCGGCTGGCGGCCCGGGCGGGGATCCAGGCGGCGACGACCCCCACGGCCGTGACCGCGAGGGCCACCAGCAGGTAGGTGGGGGCGTCCCGGGGCTCGACGTAGTGGAGCGTGCCGGAGAGAGCGCCGGCGGCCAGGGCGGCGCCGGCCAGGCCCGCGGCCACGCCGAGGCCCACCGCTCCGCCGGTCCTCGCCACGAGCTCGCCGACCACCTGCCGGCGCCGGGCGCCCAGCGCCAGCCGGATCCCGGTCTCCCGGAGGCGGGAGCGGGTGACGTAGGCGGTGGTGCCGTAGACGCCGACCAGGGCGAGGAGCACTGCGATGGCCGCGAAGCCGCCGAAGAGGGTGGCGTAGAAGCGGGGGGTGGCGAGGGCCCGCGACGCCATCGCCTTCAGCGTCCGGATCCGGGTCACGGGCAAGCCGGGATCGACCCGCCGGACCGCCTCCCGGAGCCCCGGCGCCAGCGCCGCCGCGTCACCCCCGGTCCGGGCCAGGAGCTCCATCTCCCGCCAGGCGGCCTCTCGCAGCGGCAGAAAGATCTGGGGCGGCACCTCCTCACCCGCCTGAGTCCGGACGTCGGCGACGACGCCCGCCACCCGATACTCGACCTCGTCGTCTTCCCCGGAGCGGACGGTCCGGCCCACCGCGGACCCGTCGGGCCAGTAGCGCTCGACGAAGGCCTCGTTCACCAGGGCCCGGGGCTCGCCCTCGGCGTCGCCGGGGCCCAGGGGGCGGCCCGCTGACAGTCGGGTGCCCAGGGCGTCCAGGTAGTCGCCGCCGACGGCCACCGTGATCACGAATGTCGCCTCCTCGGAGTCCCAGCCCTCGGGCCGGTAGGTGGAGGCCATCCGGGAGCCGTCGTAGGGGGCCTGGGTGGCCACCGCCACCGACTCCACCCCGGGCACGGCGGCGGCCTCCTCCATGAGCCGCTCCCACGTCGGGGCCCACTCCCCGCGCTCGTACCGGGGCTCCAGGTTCAGCGTCACGGCCACCAGCCCGTCGGGGCGGAATCCGGTCTCCTCGGTGGCGATCCGGGCCAGGTCGTGGGCCAGCAGCGCCGATCCCACGGCCAGGACCACCGCCAGGGCGGTCTCGGCCGCGATCAGCCCGGTCCGGAGCCGACCTTCGGAGCGGCCGGCGGTGGCGCCCCGGGAGCTTCTCCGGCTCCCGGCGAGGTCCCGGGTGCTCCGGAGCGCGGGCAGGAGCCCGAAGAGGACGACGGTGGCGACGGAGACCGCCAGGGCGAACGCCAGGCCCCGGGCGTCGAGGGCCACCTCGGCCAGCCGGGGCAGGGCCGCCGGGGCGTGCGCCCGGAAGAGCTCCACCGCGCCCCAGGCCAGGGTCCCTCCGGCGAGGCCGCCCGCCAGGGCCAGGATGGAGCTCTCGCCGACGAGCTGGCGCACCAGTCGGCCCCGGGATGCGCCCAGGGCCGCCCGCACCCCGAGTTCCCGGCGGCGCTCCGCCCCCCGGGTCAGCAGGAGCCCGGCCACGTTCACGCAGGCGATGACGAGGAGGAGTCCCACGCCGGCCAGCACCCGGCCCAGGGCGCCGCTCACCGGTCCCACCACCGCGTCCCGGTATGGCTCCACCGCCGCGCCCAGAAGGAAGCGGGGCATCCCCGCATCCGCGTAGACCTCCTCCATGACCCCGTCGGCGTGGGCGTCCAGGGTCTCGATCCCCCGTCCGGCCCGGAGCCGGGCGATCCCGGCCAGGAAGAAGCTGGACGTCATCGTCCGGTCCACCTCCATCGGCACCCAGACGGCGTCCGCCTCCACGATCTCGGCCGGCGGGTGGAAGTCCGGGGCGAGGACGCCCGTCACGGTTCGGACGTGCTCGCCCAGTCGGAGGGAGGTGCCCATCACCTCCGGGTCGCCGCCGAAGCGCTCCTGCCAGAAGGCGTGGCCCAGCACCGCGACCGGAGCCGCGCCGGGGGCGTGGTCGCCGGGCCGCAGCAGGCGGCCGACGGCCGCCCGGGCTCCGAAGAAGGAGAAGAAGCCCTCCGAGACCGCGGTCACGTCGATCCGCTCCGGGTCGCCCTCGCCCCGGAGGATCTCCTCCCGCCCCCGGGCCGCCACCACCGCCTCCGCCGGGCCCGTTCGCTCCTGGAGGCCGGCCAGGAGCGCCGGGCTCAGCGGGCCCACCGAGCCCGGGTCGTGCCGGGCCTCGATCCCCACCAGGGCCATCCGCTCCGAGCCCGGGTACGGCAGGGGCCGGAGCAGCACCCGGTCCACGACCGTGAAGACGGCGGCCGTCGCCCCGACCCCCAGGGCCAGGGTCCCCACCGCCACCAGGGCGAAGCCGGGTGCCCGCACCAGCGAGCGGAACGCCGAACGCAGATCGTCGCCTAGCCGTCCCATCATCGTCCTCCCCTCCCGTCGCTTCCGGGCCCGGACCGCCCGGGCCGCCTCGAGGTGATCGAGCGTCTGCCGGGCCCAGAACGCCGGCCCGCCGCCGCTGGCTTCCCGCTCCCGTCGGAAGACTGCCGCCATCTCCCGGCCGTATCGCTCCCGGAAGCTCCGGGGGTAGAGCCGGAGCAGGAGGCGGAAGAAGCGGGGCGTGGGGCTCGGGTCGTCGGGCATCGGAGACTAGGTCGGTGAACGACAGTCGATGACCGACATAGTGGGGGCGCACGGCGTGCGGGTCAAGGGGGACGTGCCGGGCCCCCTACCACCCCATCACGTAGTCGTTCTTGGCCGGCGCCGCGCCGCCCATCATCACCCCGGTCTCGGGGTCGATGATCAGCATCTTCACCGCCCCGGCCCCGGAGGGCGCCTGCTCGTAGGGTTGCTGGAGCGCCCGGACCGCGACCCGGTGGCCCCGGGCGGCCAGCGCGTCGGCGACCTCGTCGGCCAGGACCCTCGGCATCTCCAGCTCGCCGCCGACCTCGTGGGGAGTGTTGGAGGCCCGGAACGAGGAAGAGGTCACGGTGGGCGCCTCGACGGCCTGCTGGGCGTTCATCCCGAACTCGACGACGTTCAGGAAGGCCTGGAGCATCGCCTGGGGCTGGTTGTCGCCGCCGGGGGTGTTCCAGGCCATGAACGGCCGGCCGTCCACGAGGGCGATGGCGGGGTTGATCGTGTGGCGGGTCCGCTTGCCCGGCTCCAGGGCGTTCACGTCGGCCGAGTCCAGGTAGAAGTACGTCATCCGGTTGTTCAGCACGAAGCCGGTGCCCTCGACCACCATGCCGCTCCCGTACGACCAGTTCACGCTGTGGGTCACCGAGACGACGTTGCCCCAGCGGTCGGCGACCGAGAACGACGAGGTCTCGCCGGCGGGATTGGCGGGGACGTCGGGCGTCCGGGCCCTCACCCGCGGAAGCACGCTCGCCTCGCTCACCTCGGCGGGCCCGGCCACGTACGTCACCTCGTGGCCCTCCAGCACCGCGCTCCCGCCGACCGGGTCGCCCGGCGGGGCCGCTCCCTGGATCGCCGCGTCCATCCGGATCAGCCCCCGGCGCATCTCCGTGTACTCCTCGCTGAGGAGCGCCTCGCTCGGCACGTCCACGAAGTCCGGGTCGGCCACGTATTCGTTCCGGTCGGCGAAGGCGAGCTTCAGCGCCTCGGTCACCACGTGGACGTACTCCGGCGAGTTGTGGCCCATGGCCTGGAGGTCGAAGCCCTCGAGGATCTCGAGTGCGATCAGCATGACGATGCCCTGGGAGTTGGGCGCCGCCTCGTAGACCTCGTACCCCTGGTAGGCGGTGCTCACCGGGACGTACTCCTCGGCCGAATAGCCGGCCAGGTCCTCGTATCGGAGCAGCCCGCCCCGGGCCTCGTAGAAGTCGGCGATGCGCCGGGCCAGGCTCCCCTCGTAGAAGGCGTCGGCGCCCTCGTTCGCGATCGTCTCGAGGGAGGCGGCGAGGTCCGACTGCACGAAGACGTCGCCGGGCTCGTGGGGCTCCCCCGGCGCCTTCAACAGCGGCTCGATCGAGCTCTCGAACCGCGACACCTTGTCCAGCGTGGAGCGGTGGTAGGCGGCGGCCCAGTAGCTCACCGGATGGCCCCGGGCGGCCTCGATCGCCGGGGCCAGGAGCTCGGGGTAGCCCATGGTGGCGTAGTTCCGGTGGAGGAGGTCGAAGCCCCGGACGGCCCCGGGCACGTCGGTGGAGAGGGGCCCGTCGGTGGGGATCCCGCCCTCTTCCCGGTAGCGCTCGATGGTGGCCAGCCCGGGCGCCGGCCCGGTGCCGTTGATGAAGGTCACCCGGTCCTCGTCGGCCAGGTGGACCAGGATGAAGGCGTCTCCGCCCAGGCCCGCCGAGAACTGCTCGACCACCCCGGTCATGTAGAAGGCGGCCACCGCCGCGTCCATGGCGTTGCCCCCGGCCTGGAGCACGTCCATCGCCGCCTTCAC
>CAZMPV010000258.1:0-4771 GCA_964567985.1 uncultured Gemmatimonadaceae bacterium | reverse complement strand
CCTCCACCAGCGTCCCTCCGTCATCGTCCCGGATCCGGATCGGATCCAGCGTGGAGCAGACGACGAGGTCGTCTCCCAGGATGCCGACCTTCGCCGTGCGCCATCCGGTGTGGCGCCGGACCAGGCTCTCCAGGTCGATCTCCGGCGTGAAGGGCCCGACGAATGTGAATATCACGTGGGTCGGCATCCCTCTCGCCATCAGCGAGGTTCCGGAGACGACCTGGGACCGGCCGCCCTCGAAGGCGCACTCCACGAGGTACGTTTTCCCGTCGTCCGACGTCCTGAAGGGGAAGCCGTATTCGTCGGCGATTTCCCGCATCCGGTCTTCGAGCATGGGGGTCTCCCTGTCTGGCGAGGAGCGTGTACCCTGAACACCGCCCAGAGCCCCGTCGCCGCGAAGCCCGTCGGGCACCCGGCCCCCAACCGACGGGGGTGCGGGAGGAAGACGAACCGGCCGCGAAGGGCGTATAATCCATACATGACGTCCGACGAGCACGCACGCGCCTTCGTCCTCTCCCTGCTGGGTCCGCCGGACGCTTCCGTCCGGACCCCGGAGCCGGACGACGACGAGGCGTGGGACGAGGCCCTCCGGCTGATCCGATACCACATGCTGGAGGGCCTGGCCGTGAGCCGGGCCGAACGAGAGTTGCCCGCCCGAGTCCAGGAGGAGCTCGAGCCGGTCCACCGACGCATCGGCATGCACACGACCCTGCTGCTGGAGTCGTGGGAGCGAGCCCGGTCGGCCCTGGTCGAGGCGGAAGTCCCGTGCCTCCTCTACAAGGGCGGCGCCCTGGTGGCGTCGGGCGCGTACCCGAAGCCGGGAGGGCGGCGGATGGACGACGTCGACGTCCTGGTGCCCCCGGACCGGGCCGCCGACGCCATGGATGCGCTCCGGGAGGGGGGCTTCCGGCCGTGGACGGAGTGGGAGCCCGGGAAGGCGACGTGGGCCGACGCGACGGCCCTGGACGATCCCGCGTCGCCGCCGGGCATGCCCCTGGTGGTGGACCTGCACTGGCGGGCCGACTACGGGCGCCTCCGCTTCGGGGATCCGGGCGCCGAGGGGCTGCTGTGGGAGGGAGCGGACCGGGCTCGGGGCCTGCCGGCCCCCGAGCCCCACCTGGTGGTGGTGGTCGAGCACCTGCTGAAGCACCTCCGCTTCAAGGTCCACCTGGTGGGGCTCGCCGACCTGGCTCTCCTGGCCGAACGGGTGCGGGACTGGGACCGGGCGGTCGCGCTCCTGGAGGGACGGCGGCTGAGCCGGGCGGCGGCGGCGCTCCTGGACGCCGCCCGGGACGAGCTGGGACTCCCGCTTCCGCGGAGGATATCGGAAGCCCTGGGGGCGGAAGGCGTGGTCGCCCGGGCGGTCCGGCGCCGGATCCGGCCCTCGGCCCTCCTGGGACGACGCCGGCCCGTGGACGGGCGCCTCCAGGGAGTGCTCTTCCGGTGGCTCCTGGCTGGGACGCCGGGGCGTGTCGTCGGGGATCTGATCGCGGCGCTCTTCCCGGGCCGGCGCTGGCTCCGGGCCCGCTACGCCGGAGACGGATCCGGAGCCGGGGACCGGGAGGCGAGCGCGACCGCGACCGCCGACCACCCGGTGGAGGTACCGGGCCCTTGGACCACCCTCCGTCTCTGGCTGCGCTACGTGGGCGACGTCCTCGGCTGGCTCACCTACCGGAGGCGCTCGCCGGCCTCGCCCCACGAGAGCCTCTTCGACCCCAAGGAGCCGACATGAACCAGACGGAGCGAACCGCGCGCCGGATCTTCGTGACCCGGGCCATCCCCGACCCGGGCCTCGAGCTCCTCCGGGACGCCGAGGGCGTGGAGCTCGAGGTCGGCGAGCCCGACGGAGAGGCGCTGATCGGCCGCCCCGCCGTCCTGGAAGGCGTTCGCCGGGCCGACGTTCTGCTGCCGCTCCTGACCGAGGAGGTGGACCGGGTGGTGCTGGAGGCGAACCCCACCCTCCGGGGGGTGGCCAACTACGCGGTGGGCTACGACAACGTGGACGTGGAGGCGGCGACCGAGCTCGGCATCCCCGTGAGCAACACTCCGGGGGTCCTGACCGACACCACGGCGGACCTGACGTGGGCGCTGCTGCTGGCGGTGGCGCGCCGGATCCCCGAGGCCGACGCCTACGTCCGGGAGGGCCGCTTCACGGTCTGGGGGCCGACGCTCCTCATGGGCGCCGACGTGAGCCCCGGCGGGAGCGGACGCCGGAAGGTCCTGGGCATCGTGGGCTTCGGGCGGATCGGCTCGGCGGTGGCCCGGCGGGCGTCGGGCTTCGAGATGGACGTCGTCGCCCACGATCCCCGGCATCGGGAGCGGGTCGAGGCGGCCGGGGCCGAGTGGGTGGAGCTGGAGGCGCTCCTGGACCGGAGCGACTTCGTCTCGCTGCACCCGCCCCTGACCGACGAGACCCGGCACATGATCGACGCCGGCGCCCTGGAGCGGATGAAGGAGACGGCGTACCTGATCAACGTGGCCCGGGGCCCGATCGTCGACGAACGGGCCCTGGTCCGGGCGCTGCGGGAGGGCGTGATCGCCGGGGCGGGCCTGGACGTCTTCGAGGACGAGCCCGAGACGGCGCCCGGGCTCACGGAGCTGGACAACGTGGTCCTGGCCCCCCACGTCGGGAGCGCCAGTCGGGACACCCGGGGCCGCATGGCCCGGATGGCGGCGACCAACGCCCTGTGTCACGCCCGAGCCGAGGAGGCGCCGAACACGGTGAACCCCGAGGTCTACGGAAGCCCGGCGTGGCGGGAGCGGGTCGGGGAGTGAGCGCCCTCCACCGGGATCTCGACGCGATCGTCGAGGCGGCGCTGGCGGCGGTCGACCCGGAAGCCCTGGTCCGCAGGGCCCTGGAGGACGACCCGCCCCCGGAGCCCGAGCCCCTGCTGGTGGCGGTGGGGAAGGCGGCGCTGCCGATGGCTCGCGGGGCCCTGTCGGTCCTGGGGACCCGAATCCGGGGCGGGGTCGTGATCGCGCCCGCCCACGGAGGAGAGGGAAGAGGCTCCTCCGTCGCGTCCGACTCCCCCGGGGCCGGGGGGCTCGACGCAGCGGGCCTCGAGCTCTTCCGGGGCGGTCACCCACTGCCGACGGTGGAGGGGGTTGCCGGCGCCCGGGCCGTCCGGGCCGCCGCCGAGGAGGCGGCCGGATCCGGGGCGCCCCTCCTCTTCCTTCTCTCCGGCGGGGGCTCGGCGCTCCTGACGCTGCCGGACGGGGACCTCTCGCTGGACGACCTCCGGAAGACGACGGCTCTCCTGCTCGAGGCCGGCGCCGACATCGAGGCGCTGAACGCGGTCCGCAAGCACCTGGAGAGCCTGAAGGGAGGCGGGCTGGCCCGTGTGGTGGCCCCGGCGGCCGTCCGGGCGCTGATCCTGTCGGACGTGGTCGGCGACCGCCTGGACGTCATCGCCTCGGGGCCCGTCTCCCCGGATCCGACGACCTTCGCCGACGCCCTGGACGTGCTGGCGGAGCTGGGCGTCGCCGAACGGGTCCCGCCCGCCGTGGTCGAGCGCCTCGAGGCCGGCCGCGCCGGCCGGATCCCGGAGACCCCGGGCCCCGGCGAGCCCTGCTTCCGGGGGGTCCGGACCCGGATCGTGGGCAACGTGGAGACGGCGACCCGGGCGGCCATGGAGACGGCCGGCGACCGGGGCTACCGGACCCGGCTCCTCACCACTGCCGCCACCGGCGAGGCCCGGGAGGTGGGCGCGCGACTGGGACGCATCGCCCGGCGGACCCGGGAGGGCGACGGCCCGGTGACGCCCCCCTGCTGCATGGTGGCGGGAGGGGAGACCACGGTCACGGTCACCGGAGACGGCCGGGGCGGGCGCAACCAGGAGGTGGCGCTGGGGGCGGCGGTCGAGATCCACGGCCTGGAGGGCGTGCTCGTGGCCTCCCTGGGCACCGACGGGATCGACGGGCCCACGGACGCGGCCGGGGCCCGGGTGGACGGCACGACGGTCGAGCGGGCCCGGGCCCGGGGGCTCGATCCGGCCGACGCCCTGGAGCGCAACGACGCCTACCCGTTCTTCGAGGCCCTGGACGACCTCCTCCTCACGGGGCCCACCGGCACCAACGTCATGGACCTGATCATCGTCCTGGTGCGCTGAGGGACGCCACGGGCGGCTCCGGCCGCCCGCCGCCGGGGAGCCGGCTTCCCCCGGGGCCACCCCGGTCCCCCCTTGAACCGCGGCCACGAATCCCTATCCTTATGTGCTCGGAAGGTGGCGGAGGGAGCGTGGCCTTCCGACTGGCAGGTTCGCTGGATGCCGGCACCCACGACTTCGGGTCCGGCCCGGAAACGACCCGGCCGCGAGGCGGGTCGAGAGCCCGGGCCGTACGCTCCACGCCGGTCCGCCCGGACCGGGACGGGAGCGCGTGAGCCGCATCCGCGAGACAGGACGCATCCGGGGCCGGATCACAGCCCGGCTCCGTTGACATGAATCGGCGCCAGAGATAAGTTATCAAGTCTCTTCTGGAGACGCTTCGCCGCCAACGGGCGGCGGGCATCGACGCGCCGATGGAATGCGCGTTTTTTTGACGCAAGAACCCGTAGCGGAATGCCTACGACCAACCAGCTCGTTCGCAAGGGACGCACGTCCCCGAAGAAGAAGACGAAGTCGCCGGCGCTCGAGGGGAATCCTCAGAAGCGCGGCGTCTGCACCCGGGTCTATACCACGACGCCGAAGAAGCCGAACTCGGCGCTCCGGAAGGTGGCCCGCGTGCGGCTGACGAACGGCTACGAGGTCACCGCGTACATCCCCGGCGAGGG
>CAZMPV010000257.1:0-4790 GCA_964567985.1 uncultured Gemmatimonadaceae bacterium | reverse complement strand
CGACCTCGATGTCGTAGCCCTCCTCCCGGGCCTGCTCCTCGGTGAGCCCCACCGACGCCACCTCGGGGTGGCAGTAGGTGCAGCTCGGGATGTTGCCGTAGTCCACCGGGTGGTGGGCTTCGCCGGCGATCTTCTCGACGCAGGCGATCCCCTCGTGGGACGCCTTGTGGGCCAGGAGCTGGTTGCCGGCCACGTCGCCTACGGCGTAGACGCCCTCGGCGCTCGTGCGCATCCACTCGTCGATCTCGATGAAGCCGCCCTCCGTGGTCGCCACGTCCACCGTGTCCAGGCCGATGTCCTCGACGTTGGGCACCCGCCCCACCGCCGAGAGCACCCGGTCCACGACCAGGGTCCGCTCCTCGCCGTCGCCGTCGGTGAAGACCAGGGTCACCTCGTCGTCGCCGATCTCCGAGCTCTGGAGCCGGGCGCCGGTGTGAATGTCCATGTCCCGCTTCTTGTAGGCCTTCTCGATCGCCTGCGAGGCGTCGGCGTCCTCCACCGGCAGGAGCCGGTCCAGGGCCTCGATGATCGTGACCTCGGAGCCGTATGCGGCGTAGATGTCGGCGAACTCCATGCCGACGGCGCCGGCACCGATCACGGCGAGGCGGTCCGGGGCCTCCTGCTGGAAGAGCGCGCCCGTGGACGACCAGATCATCTCCTCGTCGATCTCCAGGATCGGGAGGTTCCGGGGGCGGGAGCCCGTGGCGATGATCACGTGGTCGGCCTTCAGCGTCCGGCCGTCGTCCTCTCCGCCTTCGATCTCCACGGTGCCGGGGCCGGCCAGCCGTCCTCGACCGTCCACCCGGATGACCCCGTTCTTCTTGAAGAGGTGGCCCACGCCCCGGGTGAGCTGGTCGGCCACGGAGCGGCTCCGCTCCTGGGCCGGCGCCAGGTCGATCGCGAGGTCTCCGGCACTGATCCCGTGCTTGCCCCCGTCCTTCATCTCGTTGACGAGCAGCGCGCTGCTGAGGAGCGCCTTGGTCGGGATGCACCCGATGTTCAGGCAGACGCCTCCCAGCTTCTCCTCCTCGACGCATGCCACGCTCAGCCCGAGCTGCGCCGCCCGGATGGCGGCCACGTACCCTCCGGGGCCGGCGCCGATGATGGCGATGTCGAACTCGTTCCGGTCCTTATCGTTGCCAGCCACGCTTCACCTCTCGTGTCGTCCCGGGAGGCTTCCCGGTGGGAATCGTCGTGTCGGTGGCCCCGGCCCGGACTGCCGTCCGGCACCGCGAATCCGCCCGCGCATGATCGAGGGAGGGGGAAGTTAGGCCCGGGGCACTCGGGGTGTAAACCCGTCGGGGACCGGGGTCGATACGGGCGTCGAGAGCGCCGGAATTCCTTTACAGGCGACGTCCTCACGATCTATTGTGGCTCGGGTGGGCCGGAGCGGATCGGAACCCCGGCACCACCCGGCCTCCCCGACACCACGACCCTTTCCGTCTAGGGAGAACGCGCCCATGTGGGAGCTCCTGATCCTGGCCGCCGTCCTGGGTGGCGGCATCCTGCTCTACAACTCCCTGGTGAAGCTGCGGGAGCAGGTCGATGCCGCCTGGTCCGACATCGACGTCCAGCTCAAGCGGCGCTACGACCTGATCCCGAACCTCGTGGAGACGGTGAAGGGCTACGCCGGTCACGAGAAGGACACCCTCGAGTCGGTGATCGAGGCCCGCTCCCGGGCCATGAGCGCCCAGGGACCCGCCGAGCAGGCCGAAGCCGAGAACATGCTCACCGGGGCGCTCAAGTCCCTCTTCGCCCTGTCCGAGGACTACCCCGAGCTCCGGGCGGCCGAGAACTTCCGTGACCTCCAGGGGACCCTCTCCGAGCTCGAGGATCACATCCAGAAGTCCCGGCGCTACTACAACGCGGTCGTGAGGGACTACAACACGAAGATCGGCCAGGTCCCGTCGAACCTCGTCGCCCGATCCTTCGGCTTCAAGGAGCGGGAGTTCTTCGAGATCGCGGAGGCGGAGCGGGCCGCGCCGGAGGTCAGCTTCGGAGAGGATTGACGGGAGCGGGAGCCACGGCGGCGAGCGGCTTTCCTCACCCCGATCCAGCCCGAATGAGCCTCGAGATCGCAGCCGTAGACCCGTCCGGCGATCTTCGGCGCTTCGTGGACGTCCCGTGGCGGCTCATCGACCGCGACACCCACCCCCAGTGGGTCCCGCCGCTCCGCAGGATCGTCCGCGACGCCCTCGACCGGGACGGCAACCCGTTCTACGAACGGGCCGAGGTCCAGCCCTTCCTCGCGCTGAGGGACGGCCGGGTCGCCGGCCGGATCGCGGCGGTGGAGAACCGGGCCCACAACGACTTCCACGGCGACCGGATCGGCTTCTACGGCTTCTTCGAGTGCGAGGAGGACCAGGAGACCGCCGACGCCCTCTTCGACGCCGCCGCCGCCTGGCTCCGGGAGCGGGGCCTCGCGCGGATGCGGGGACCGATCAGCCCCTCCACGAACCACGAGACGGGCCTCCTGGTCCGGGGCTTCCGCCACCGGCCGACGATCCTCACCCCGTGGAACCCCCCGTACTACCCGGAGCTCCACGAAGGCGCAGGCCTCGAGGGCGTGAAGGACCTGCTCGGCTACCTCTTCCTCCTGGAGCGGTTCGAGCTCCCGGAGCGCTGGAGCGCCCTGGCCGACCGGGCCCGGGAGAGTCGCTCGATCTCCTTCCGGGACTTCGACCTCTCGCGCTTCGACCGGGAGGTCGCCGTCTGCTGGGAGATCTACAACAGCGCCTGGGAGAAGAACTGGGGCTTCGTTCCCATGAGCCGGGCCGAGTTCGAGCACCAGGCCCGGGAGATGAAGCCGCTCCTCATCCCGGACTTCGGCTTCATCGCCGAGGTGGACGGCGAGGCGGCGGGCTTCGTGTTGATCCTCCCGGACTTCAACCCGATCTTCCAGCGCATCGGGAACGGGCGGCTCTTTCCCTTCGGCTGGCTCCGGATCCTCCTGGGCAAGCGCAAGCTTCGCTTCGGACGGATCATGGCGCTGGGGCTCAAGCCGGAGTACCGGACCCGGAGCATCTTTCCCCTCTTCGCCGACGAGATGTACCGTCGGGGGATGGACTACGGGGCGGTCGGGGCCGAGGCTTCGTGGGTCCTCGAAGACAACGACCGCCTCAACCGACCCCTTCGCAAGCTCGGGGCCAGGGCCTATCGTCAGTGGCGTCTGTACGAGCGTCCACTGTGAGTCCGGGGCGATGACCATCTTCGAGAAGTGCGGCGAGTACACGGAGGCGAAGCGGGCCCAGGCCCGGGGCGTCTACCCGTACTACGTCGAGGTCGAGGAGGCCGAGCCGACCCGGGTCCGGATCGACGGACGCTGGAAGCTGATGCTGGGCTCGAACAACTACCTGGGCCTCACCCACGACCCCCGGGTCCTGGAGGCCGCCGCCGACGCCCTGGAACGCTACGGTAGCGGCGCTACCGGCAGCCGCCTCCTGAACGGCAACCTCGACCTCCACGCCCGTCTCGAGGAGGAGCTGGCCGCCTTTCTCGGGACCGAAGGCGCGGTGGTCTTCACCACGGGGTACCTCGCCAACGTCGGGACCCTCTCGGCCCTCTCCGGCCGGAGCGACCACCTTTTCCTGGACCGGCTGAACCACGCGTCGCTGGTGGACGGCGCCCGGCTCGGCTTCGGCTCCGTCCACCGGTACCGCCACGCCGACATGGAGTCCCTCGCCCGCCTCCTGGAGCGAGCACCGGCCGACGAAGGAAAGCTCGTGGTCACGGACGGCGTCTTCTCCATGGACGGTGAGGTGGCGGACCTCCCGGGGCTCTGCGACGTGGCCGAGGCCCACGGAGCCAGGGTCATGGTGGACGACGCTCATGGCTTCGGCGTCCTGGGGGAGCGGGGCGCGGGGACGGTCGAGCACTTCGGGCTCTCGGCCCGGGTCGACCTGATCATGGCCACGTTCTCCAAGTCCCTCGGCTCCATCGGCGGCGTGGTGGCCGGTCCGGAGGACGTAATTCACTTCCTCAAGCACCAGGGCCGCTCCCTCCTCTTCAGCGCGAGCATGCCCCCGGCCTCGGTGGCCGGTGCCCTGGAGGCGCTCCGGATCGTCCGGACGGAGCCCGAGCGGCGGCAGCGCTTGCGGCGGGGGGCCTCCAGGCTCCGTGACGGCCTGGAGGATGCCGGCTTCCGCGTCGGTCCCCCCGGGACCCCCGTCGTCCCGGTCCACGTCGGCGGCTACGGGCGGGTGCTCCGCTTCTGGCGCGCGCTCTTCGACGAGGACATCTACGTGAACGCCGTGGTGCCACCGGGTGTGCCGGAGAACGAGTCACGCCTCCGCCTCTCGGTCACCGCGCTTCACAGCGACGAGGAGCTCGACCGGGTCGTGGCGGTCTTCGACGGCGTGGAGCGGGCCCTGGAGACGAAGGGTGCGGTCTCGGGCTGACCGGCTCGGGGCTCTGGCCGCCCTGGCCGGCCTCGCCCTGGCCCTACTGGCGCCGGCTGCGGGCCACGGCCAGGCGCCCGGTGAGGAGGACGGGGACGACGATCCGGCGGCCTCGGTGGTGGAGCGCGCCGACCGCCTCTACTTCGGCGGCCGGCCGGAGTCGGCCCTCTCGCTTCTCGGCACCGTCGGGGAGGGAGGCGACGCGCCCTACCCAGTCCTCTGGCGGAGCGCCCGGGCCTCGGTGGCCCTGGCCCTGATGGCCGACGAGCCCGAGGAGGAGGTCCGGCGCCTCCGTGAGGCCGCCGCCTTCGGCCGCCGGGCCGCGGGACGCAGCGCCGACGGCGTGAACGGTCACTACTGGCTCGCCGCCGCCGCGGGACTGCTGGCGGTGCG
>CAZMPV010000256.1:0-4797 GCA_964567985.1 uncultured Gemmatimonadaceae bacterium | reverse complement strand
TACCAGAGCTGGTACGCCCGCCTCCAGATCCGGGTCGTGACGGTCCGGGTCTTCATCACCTGGGAGAACTTCACGATCCGGGACGAGAACCGGGACTTTCCGGGTCGGCGCCTGCCCCCGACCCGGACCCTCTACGGGGTCCGGTGGACGCTGTGGAACTGAGGCGGCGCCGGTTGTACCGGGGTCGGCCCGGGGGTTACAATATCCGGCTCAGCGGCGGCCGTCGGGGGTCGGGGGACCGCCGTCGGACCAATTCGGGGACGACGAGCCCGGGAGCGGCATGATCCGGAGCATGACGGGGTATGGAGAAGCCGAGCGGGAGCTCCCCGACGGTCGGCTCCGCGTCGAGATCCGGACCGTGAACCACCGGCACTTCCACCCCCGGATCCGGATCCCACCGAGCCTGGAGCGGCTCCAGGGCGACGTGGAAGGCTGGCTCCGGGAGTTCATGTCCCGGGGACACCTGAACGTCTCGATCTCGGTGGAGGGACCCGGAGCGGACGACGGCGAGCCCCTCCCCGAGCTCGACGTGGAGCGGGCCCGCCGCTACCGGGACCTCCTGGAGCGCATGCGGGACGAGCTCGAGCTCCCCGGAGAGGCCACGGTCTCGGACCTGGCCCGCTTCGGCGACCTCTTTCGCCGGCCCGAGCCCGAAGAGGCGGCCTCCCGGGTCGAGGAGGAGGACGTCCGGGAGGCGGTCCGGGCCGCGGCCGCAGGTGCCGTGAGCATGCGGGAGAAGGAAGGCCGCCGGCTCCAGGACGACCTGGAGGAGCGGATGGACGAGCTCGCCGCCCATCTCGACCGGGTGGAGGAGCGTGCCCCGGAGCGGCTCGCTTCGGAGCGGGAGCGCCTCCGGGAGCGGATCCGGGAGCTCACCGAGTCCGAGGAGGTGGACGAGGACCGGCTCGCCCGGGAGGTGGCGTACATGGCCGACAAGTGGGACATCAGCGAGGAGATCGTGCGCTTCCGGGCCCACATCGCCCACTTCCGGGAGATCCTGGCCGAGCCCTCGCCGGAGCCCGCGGGAAAGCGCCTCGGCTTCGTCGTCCAGGAGATGCACCGGGAGGGCAACACCATCGGGGCGAAGGCGAACGACCCGGAGATCAGCCAGGCGGTGGTCGGCATCAAGGAAGAGATCGAGCGGCTCCGGGAACAGGTGGAGAACGTGGAATGAGAGGCCTCGGCGAACGGGCCTTTCCGGTGATCCTGGCGGCGCCCAGCGGAACGGGGAAGACGACGATCGCCCGGGCGCTGGTCGAGGGCTCCGAGCGCTTCGTCTTCTCGATCTCGGCCACGACCCGGCCGCCCCGGGCCGACGAGCGGCATGGCCGGGACTACTACTTCGTGGACGAGGAGCGCTTCGAGGAGATGATCCGGGAGGACGAGCTCGTGGAGTGGGCCCGGGTCCACGGCCACCACTACGGGACTCCCCGCCACAACCTGGACGAGGCCGCCGAGGAGGGCCGCCACGTCGTCCTGGACATCGACGTCCAGGGGGCCCGCCAGATCCGGGAGAAGCTCCCCGAGGCGCTGCTCCTCTTCATCTTCCCGCCTTCGGCCCGGGCCCTCCACGACCGGCTGACCGGTCGGGACACGGAGGTGAGCGGCGAGGTCGCCCAGCGGCTCCGGAACGCCCGGGACGAGCTGGCGCGGGCCGCCGACTTCGACTACGTGGTGGTGAACGACGACCTGGAGGAGGCGGTCCGGGAGGTCCGGACGATCGTCGACGCCGAAGGGCTCCGGCCCGACCGGGCCCTGGACCTGGACGCGGACGTGGCCCGCCTCCGGGCGGAGATCGACGAGCTGCTCCGGAGCGAATACGCCCGGTGAACCTTTTCCGGCTACGCCGGAGTACGAGAAGCCGAACCGAAACACACGAGGAGACCGATACGATGCGCGTTTTCACCCCAGGAGAGGTGGCGGAGAACTCCCAGAGCAAGTATCTGGGCGTCCTCGTCGCCTCCAAGTACGCACGGGAGCTCAACAGCCTCCCCTCTGACCTCATGCCCCTCAGCCAGGAGCGGAAGCTCACCACCCGGGCCCTGGAGGCGCTGACCTCCGGAGAGCTGGAGTTTCGCCTGGTGCGCCGCCGCCGCCGCGAGGAGTAGCCCTGGCCGGGCCCCGCACCCGCCGGCCGGCCCGGTGACGGGCCGAATCCCGACGCCCCGACGCCCCTGGGAGGCGCGGCGGATCGTCCTGGGCGTCACCGGTGGGATCGCGGCCTACAAGTCGGTCCAGCTCGCCCGGGACCTGACCCGTCTCGGCGCCGAGGTGGACACGGTGCTGAGCCGGGGCGCCGGGGAATTCGTGCGTCCCCTCACCTTCGAGGCGGTCACCGGCCGCTCGGTCCACACCGACCTCTTCGAGGCCGACGGGGCCGCTCTCCACATCCGCCTGGGCCGGGAGGCCGACGCCGTCTGCGTCGCCCCGGCCACGGCCGACTTCCTGGCCCGGGCCGCTCAGGGCCGGGCCGACGACCTCCTGACCACGACCCTCCTGGCGACCCGGGCTCCGGTCCTCCTCTGCCCGGCGATGAACGACCGCATGTGGGACCATCCTCAGACCCGGGCGAACGCCGCCCACCTCCGGGACGGCCTGGGATACCACCTCGCCGGCCCCGCCGTCGGGCCCCTGGCGTACGGGGAGGGTGAGGGCCCCGGTCGCATGGTCGAGCCCGCCGAGATCGTGGAGCGGGTGGGCCGCCTCCTGGCCACCGACGAGCGCTTCCGGGGCCGCCGGGTCCTGGTCACGGCGGGTCCGACCCGGGAGCCCCTGGACCCGGTCCGCTTCGTGGGGAACCGCTCGTCGGGTCGGATGGGGTACGCCGTGGCCCGGGCGGCCTGGCGTCGCGGGGCCGAGGTCGTACTGGTGAGCGGTCCCACCGAGCTGGACGATCCTCCGGGCGTCGAGGTCGTCCGTGTGGAGACCGCCCGGGAGATGGACGAGGCGGTCCGGGAGCACGTCGCCTCGGCGGACCTCTCGGTCTTCGCCGCCGCGGTCTCGGACTACCGGCCCGCGTCTCCCGCCGGGAAGAAGCTCAAGCGCGCAGAGGCGGGACCGGAGACGACCGTGGAGCTCACGGAGAACCCGGACGTGGCGGGGGGGAGCCGGGCGGTGCGCAAGGACGGGGCGGTCACGGTGGGCTTCGCCCTGGAGACCGACGACCTCCTGGAAAACGGGCGCCGGAAGCTCGAGGAGAAGGGCTTCGACCTCCTGGTGGCGAACGACGCCACCGAGGAGGGCGCCGGCTTCGGCGTCGAGACGAACCGGGTGACCCTCCTGGCCGACGGGGGAGAGGCCGAGGAGCTGCCGCTCCTCTCCAAGGACGAGGTGGCCGAGCGGATCCTGGACCGCGTCGCGGACCGGCTCGCGGGTCGCTCGTGAGCGACCGGAAGATCCCCGAGGCGGTGGCCCGCTTTCTCCGGCAGCGCCGGGAGCTCGGAGACGACTCCGTCTACCTGGACGGGCTGACCCGGGAAGAGGTCCTGGAGGCCGCCGCCCGGGCCCGCCGGGGGGAGACCGGCGTGGAGCGGGCTCCGGACGGTGCCCACGGGTCCGGCTCCCGGGGCGGTGCCGCGGCCGACGCCGGCGGCGTCGAGGTCGACGGCGAGGAGGCCCGGAGGATCCGGGAGGGAGAGGCCGGCGAGGCGGCCGTCAAAGAGCTGGACTACGACGCCCTGGAGACGGTGGCGCTGGAGTGTCGCCGCTGCCGGCTCGCCGGGGAGCGGACCCAGGTCGTCTTCTCCGACGGAAACCCGGGGGGCCGCCTCATGGTCGTGGGCGAGGCCCCCGGCGCCCGGGAGGACGAGACCGGCCTCCCCTTCGTCGGTCCGGCCGGCAAGCTCCTGGACCTGCTCCTGGGCGCCGTGGACCTCTCCCGGGAGAAGTCGGTCTACATCTGCAACGTCATCAAGTGCCGCCCCCCGGGGAACCGGAACCCGAAGACCGACGAGATCCAGGCCTGCGCCCCGTATCTCCGCCGACAGGTGGACCTGGTCGCGCCCGAGGCGATCCTGGCGGTGGGGAAGTTCGCCGGGCAGCTCCTCACCGGCAGCTCGTCGTCCCTTGGGCGAATGCGCGGAGAGGTATACAGTTATGAAGGCGTGCCGCTGGTCGTCACCTATCACCCGGCGGCGCTCCTCCGGAACGCGAGCTGGACCAGGGCCACCTGGGACGACTTCCAGCTCGTCCGACAGATCCTGGACGGCGGCTGAAGAAGATCTCTTGAATCCTCCCGAATCCGCAGAAGCCCTCCCCACGGCGGCCTACGACCGACAGCCACCCTACTCGGCCGAGGCCGAGATCTCGGTCCTGGGCGGCATGCTCATCGACCGCGAGGCCGTGGCCCGGGCCGTGGAGGACGTGGACGACTCCATGTTCTACCGGGAGGGCCACCGCCGGCTCTTCCGGGCCATGGCCCGGATCTTCGAGCGGGGCGACGAGGTCGACGTCATCACGGTCAGCGAGGAGCTGAAGAAGACCGGCGAGCTCGAGTCGATCGGGGGACACAGCTACCTGGCCGAGCTCCTGGACGCCGTGCCCACCGCGGCCAACATCGAGTACCACGCCAACATCGTCCGGGAGAAGGCCCTCCTCCGGCGGCTCATCGACGCCTCCTCCCAGATCATCCGCGACGTCTACGACCAGGGCGAGCGGGAGGTGGAGGAGATCCTGGATCACGCGGAGCAGCGGATCTTCCACGTGGCCGAGAGCCACCAGCGCGAAGGCTTCGTCTGGATCAAGGATATCCTCTGGCCGACCTTCGAGCACATCGAGAAGCTCCAGAGCGCCGACTCC
>CAZMPV010000255.1:0-4810 GCA_964567985.1 uncultured Gemmatimonadaceae bacterium | reverse complement strand
GGCGGGGGCTGGGGAACCGCCTCGAGCTCCTCCAGGCGATGCAGGAGCGAGGTGGTCTCCGGATCCGGAGTCCAGGCCGGCCCGTCGGATCGCGACGCCATCCGCTCGGAGAATCCGACGTAGGCTGCGATGCCTTCTTCGATGCGCCCGGCCATCCCCCTGGAAAGCATGAGTCGCCGAAGCGCATCTTCGTTCTCGGGATCCAGATCCAGAAGGGCTCGGGCGGCGGCTTCCGCCTGGTTCCACCACTCGTTCTCGGACGCTTCGGACCAGAGGCGGACGGCCCGCTCGCGGAGCTCGCCCCGCATGCGCACCCGGATCCGGTCGAGCCATTCCTCGGCCGGGCGGGTCGGTGGCTGAGGAAGCTCGGGGACGAAGCTCGAGCCGTCCGGTGGACCCTGCGTGCCGGCGGCTGTCTTCGTCGGCGCCAGCGGGTCCTGGAGGTCCGTCCGGACCACGGTCGGGTCGAGCCGAACGCGCTCGGCGTCGGCGTCGAGGATCTGCAGGGGTTCGACCTTGCCGGAGAGCGCGTACAGGAGCTGGCTCAGGCGATGACGCGCGCCGGAGCCGGGCTCCTCGTCCCAGAGGAGGTGGATGATGCGCTCCCGTGAGAGGCCGTCGGCTCCCGCCCAGCCCAGTACGGTCAGCAGCCAGCTCTGGAGCGGAGACAGGGAAATCTCCTCATCGTCCACGACGAGGGAGGGTCCCCCGAAGAGCTCGAGACGGGCGATCAGATCCGGGTGCCGGTCGGGCGGCATACCACCAGGGAGTGAAGGGGTGGGGGGGCTGGTGGTCCTGTGCTACGGTGCCGGACACTCAATCTTCGACGGTGACGGACGGGGAGCAATGGCGGGCCGATTGCCCGGGTGCGCTCAGCCGTCCGCGACGGCGCGCCTCTGGCTCTTCCGCCTCCGACGCCATCCGTCTCCTCGCTGCATGGCCGCGTCCCGGGAGCGGGGCGGCGGCACCTCGTCCAGGGGCACCTGGAGCCCGCCTTCCGCGGACTCGACCTTCAGCCACGCCTCGACGATCCACTCCCAGCCGAGGCATTCCCGCACGACGGAGGGCCGGAGCCCGGTGAGCCGCTTCATCTGGTTGCTGAGGGAGAAGCCGTCCGGGTAGCCCAGCCCGACCGCCACCTGGAAGAGGCTGCGGTCCGAGTTCTGAAGCTCGATCGACGCCCGCAGGATCCTGGAGAAGTGGAGCCAGTGGGAGGGGACTGGCAGGCCGCACTTCATGAAGCGGCGCCCCAGGGCCCTCCGGGACATGTAGAGGGAGCGGGCCAGCCCGCTCACGGTCTTGAGCTCCGCCGACATCTCGATGGTCTTCCGGATCAGCCGTCGTGTTTCCTGGTCCACGCCGACGCCCCGCCAGGAGACATAGTCCATCACCTCGCCGGGAAGGTCGGACGGCGGGCGTCGGAGCACCGCGGCGAGCTCCTCGGGCTCGGGCTCCGGATGGTGCGGCAGGACGCTGTGCGGCCGGCACTGCTCGGTCATCGCCAGGAGCTCGGTCACCGGTCCCAGGTCGTCGGCGGGCGGCAGGATGACCACCAGGGCGAGGCCACCGGGGCGCCGCCGGATCGCCCGGTAGCTCCGGGGCCATCGGCCCCGGCCCATGTGCCAGATGACGGCGGCGCCGGACACATCGGCTCCGCGGGTCATGTCCGCCGCCGATTCGAGGGCCATGAAGGAGCGGTACGGGGGCCGGAGAAGGGTGAGAGGGGACGACGGCTGTGGTGACTGCTCGGGCATGGCACGCCTCCAGTGCTGAGACCAGGTGGGTTCACGCCCCACGTTAAGAGGGGGGTATCAGCACCCTCTCAGGAGAACGGACCCCGAACTTCCCCCCGTTCGGGCGGTAGGATGCTGAGAGCCGCCCTGCCGGGTCCCGGATCTCCATTCGGCCGCCATGCCTCCACCCACCGTTTCCCTTCCCTCGAACCTGGTCCGGGCCCGCTTCCTCCGGCGGCCCAACCGCTTCGTCGTCCACGCCCGTTTGGACGAGGCCGTGGAGCACCGCCAGGGAGGTGGCCCTGACGCCGGTGGCGGCGGGGACGAAGCGGCGCGAGGCGGCTCCCTCCTCCAGGGTACACCCGGCGACGAGGTCGTCTGCCACCTCCCCGATCCGGGCCGCCTGAACGAGCTGCTGATCGAGGGCAAGCGCCTCTGGCTGCGGCCGGCGGACCGGCCAAGCCGGAAGACCGACTACTCCGTCCTCCTGGTCGAGACTCCGGACGGCGAGGGCGTCGTCTCGGTGGACACCACTCTGCCCAACCGCCTGATCCGGCGGGCCCTGGAGCGGAACGCCCTGGACGAGCTCGGCGGCTGGCGCCTCGAGCGGGCCGAGTTCGCCCGGGGCGGCTCCCGCTTCGACTTCCTGCTTTCCGACGGAGACGGCCGCCGGCTGGTGATGGAGGTGAAGAGCGTGACGCTGGTCGAGGGGGGCGAGGCCCTCTTCCCCGACGCGGTCACGGCCCGGGGGGCGCGCCACGTCCGGGAGCTGGCCGAGATCGCCGCCGAGCCCGGCTGGGAGGCGGCGGTGCTCTTCGTGCTCCAGCGCGACGACGCCGACCGGATCCGGGCGGCCCGGAGCATCGATCCCGACTTCGCCGACGCCCTGGCCGAGGCGAAGGAGGCCGGAGTGCGGGTCCTGGGCCGCCGCTGCCGGGTCACCAGGGAGCGGGTGGTGCTGGGCGAGCCGGTGCCGGCCACCTGATGCCCCGGCCCCGGACGCTCGGGCTCCTGGCCCTCGTCGCCCTGCTTGCCCCGGGCGCCGCGCCGGCCGGCCCCCGGGCCGCTTCCCCCGAGGCGTGCGTCGCGTCGGGCCGGAGCGGCGTGGCCGGGGCCGCCGCCTTCGAGCTCGACGGCAACCACCTCTACCTCGAGGCCGAGGTCGAGGGCCGGGGCCCCTTCGACTTCATCCTGGACTCCGGCGCAACGGTGACCGCGGTGGACGCCGGGCTGGCCCGGCGGCTGCGCCGGCCGGTCCGGGAGTCGGGCCGGACCCGGGGGGCCGGGGCCGGCTCGATCGCCATCGGGCGGCTGCCCGGGACCGACGTGACGGTCGCCGGTCTGTCGGCCGCCGGCGGCAGGGCCATGGCGCTCCCGGTGGACTCGGTGATCGGCCCCTTCGTGGGCCGGGGCACCGACGGCGTGGTCGGCTTTCCCTTCTTCCGGGACCGGGTGGTCGAGGTCGACTTCGACGGCGGCTGCGTCCGGGTCCTGGAGGGTCGGGGCTACGAGCCTCCGCCGGACGCCCTCGTCCTGCCCATGGAGGTCCGGGCCGGCTGGCCCCACGTGGACGCCACCCTCGAGCTGCCCGACGGCCGGGCGGTCCCGGCGGACCTGATGGTGGACACCGGCTCCCGGATGTCGCTGATCCTGACCACCGACTTCGTGCGCGGGGCGGGTGTCCTGGCCTCCATGCCGGAGCGCATCCGGGGCACGGTCGGAGCCGGTGTGGGCGGCGAGGCCCGCTTCGACCTGGCCCGCCTGCCCGCGCTCCGTCTCGACACGCTCCGCTACGAGAACGCCGTCGTCGGGCTCTCCACCGGGGCCGGCCTCGACCTGGGCGCCTTCGACGGGGTGCTGGGCACCGAGTTCCTGCGGCGCTTCCGCGTCCACTTCGACTACGCGGGCGGGCGCCTGGTCCTCGAGCCGGGCGCCGACCGCCACCGGCCCGAGGAGTTCGACATGAGCGGGCTGGTGCTGGTCGCGCCCCTCGTCGACGGCGAGCGCGAGCTCGTCGTGCACCGGGTGGCGCCGGAGACCCCGGCCGAGAGGGCGGGCCTCGAGCCCGGCGACCGGGTGCTCTCGGTGGACGGCCGCCCGGCCGACTCGCTGTCGCTGACCGGGGTGGAGGAGCTCCTGGAGGGGCCGGTGGGCGCGGAGCGCAGGCTCCGGGTGGAGCGGGACGGGCGGACGCTGACCGTGGTGGTCACGCTGGCGCGGTTGATCTGATCGCGGCCCCGGGTGTCACACTCCGGGGCCGTCGTTCGTTCGACGGATGGAAGCCCCGGCTCTCATCCGCCTCCAGACCCCGTCCGACCATGAAGCGCTTCGCCACCCTCCTCGGCCTCCTCCTCCTTCCGCTCACCGTCGCCTGCTGGGACTTCGGCACCGGCCCCGGCGAGGTGAAGGAGATCACCCAGCTTCCCCGTGAGCTCTCCGTCTCGGAGATGGAGGTGATCCGGGCGTCGAACCGCTTCGCCTTCGACCTGGCCGGGCGGGTCAGCCACCCGGACTCGAGCTTCTTCGTCTCGCCCCTGTCGGCGTCGATGACGCTCGGCATGATCCTGAACGGCGCCGACGGCGAGACCCGGGCCCAGATGACCGACGTGCTGGGCTTCGGCGAGCTGCCCGAGCAAGAGATCAACGCCTCCTATCGGGAGCTGATCGAGCTCCTCCGGGAGCTGGATCCCACCGTGGAGCTGGCCATCGGCAACGCCGTCTGGCTCCGGGAGGGCTTCCAGGCGAAGGCGTCGTTTCGCGACCGCGTCCGGGAGTTCTTCGACGCCCGGGTGGAGAGCCTGGACTTCGGCTCCCCCTCGGCGCCGGAGACGATCAACGGCTGGGTCAGCGACGCGACGAACGGGCTGATCGACGAGATCGTGAAGCCGCCGATCCCGGGGAACATCGTCGCCTACCTGATGAACGCCATCTACTTCAAGGGCACCTGGACCACGCAGTTCGACCCGGACGACACCGGCCCCGCCCCCTTCTACCTCCCGGACGGCTCGACGACCGAGGTGGAGATGATGGAGGCCGACGACGTGGAGGCCCTCCACGACCGCACGCCGGAATACGCC
>CAZMPV010000254.1:0-4819 GCA_964567985.1 uncultured Gemmatimonadaceae bacterium | reverse complement strand
GGAGACGTCGGGCCGGGTCCGGTAGAGGGACTGCTCCCTCAGCACCGGCTCGGCGTCGGGCATGGCGTTCTCCTTCACCGGCACCCGCCAGGTGTAGCCGGAGCCCAGGGCCACGTTCCGGTTCGAGACCAGGAGCAGCTCCTCGCCCGACGGCATCCACGCCGGGCTGATGTGCATGTCGTGGGGGCCGAAGTAGAGGCGGTTCCGGGGGTAGTCGTGGTCGGTGGTGACGGCGATCTCCTCGCCGGCCCACGCTCCGCCCTCGATGGCCCGGACGTAGACGTTGAAGTAGCCGCTCGGCCTGGTAGAGACGTAGGCGAGACGGTCACCCGAGGGCGAGAAGACCGGGTCCAGGTAGAGCTGGTCGTCGTCGGTCAGCGCCCGGTCCTCGCCGGTCCGGGTGTCCAGGATCCGGAGCTGGATCCGGTGGCCGTTGTGGTCGGCGGTGTAGACGAGGTAGCGGCCGTCCGGCGACCACTCCGGCGACGAGTGGTACGCCCGGCCCGTGGTGAGCTGCCTCGCCACGCCGGTGGCCGGGTCCACCGACCAGATCGTCCCGCCCATCGCCACGGCGATCGACTCCCCGTCCGGGTGCCAGTCCGGGTACCACGGCGTCGAGCTCGGCGCCGGCGGGAGGTAGAAGTTGTGCATGTAGTTCCCGCCGTGCTCCGAGGCCGGATAGTCGGCCCGCTCCGGGAAGGCGTCGCTCGCGGTCTGGGCGACGATCGGTCCCGGGGCCGCGGCCCCCAGGAGCGCGAGCGCCCCGGCGAGAACGAGGGTGAGCGGGGCGGCGAGATGGGACGGGGCGGCGCGTACGTCGGTCATTCCTCGGTCCTCGAAAGTGGTTCGATCCTCGAACGAAGTCGGGCTCAGGCGGGAAGGGTGCCGACGGCCACGAAGACCGACAGCGAACAGAAGAATGAGCCATCGGCGTCCATGAGCGCCAGGGAGTCGAGCCAGCGGCGGGCCTCCGAGGCGCCCACGACCCCGTCCTTCCGGGCCCGGGCCGCGAAGGACCGGAGCCGCATGACGGCGTCGGCCTCGTCGTAGTCGCTGGAGAGGAGCGCGCCGACCCGGACCCGGACGTCCTGCAGACCGGCGCCCCGGAAGCAGGGGGCGAGCCGCCGACCCATCCAGCCGGACGGGATCATGTCGCACGCATGATGAAGAATCTTCCTCGTCAGATCCCGGACGGGAGAGGTGACCACGAGGGTCTCCCAGTCCGGCTCGGCCGCGACCACCCGACCCCCGGGCCGGGTCACCCGGACCAGCTCCCGGATCGCCCGCTCCGGGTCGGCCAGGTGCTGGAGCACCCGGTCCACCCGGCAGCCGTCGAAGCGGCCGGCCTCGTAGGCCAGATCGGTGACGTCCGCCACTTCGAAGGCGGCCGCCAGGTCGGGGTCGTCCTCGTCCCGCCGGCGCCGGGCCTCCTCGACCATGGCCCGGCTCGTGTCGACGCCCACGATCCGGCCACCGGGGGCGACCCTCCGGGCCAGGGCCCGGGCGTCGTCGCCGGTGCCGCAGCCCACCTCGAGGAGCGTGTCGCCGGGCGTCGGCCCCAGGAGGTCGAAGCTCTCCTCCTTGTACGCCTTCGCCCCCTCGAGCCCCGAGACGTAGTCGAGGTAGGCGACGTACTCGTCGGTGTCCTCGGCGCTGTCGACGTCGGTGAAGCGGGAGGGCAGATGGGTGTAGGCCATGGCGGCGACTGCGAACCGGCGGGAAGGTACGATCGTCAGGCGACAGATTTGCAACGTAAGGCCGGCTACCGCGTCGGCGCGAGCGAGCGGGTCGCCGGGACCCGGAAACTATATGCATATTGCATACCATGCGTCCCGCACATAGTATGGTCGGCGTCCGGCGGCCGCCGGAGAGGACCGGCCTCCTCCCGGTCCCGCGGACCGCGACTTTCCCGAGAAGAGGACGCGCATGGGCGCCGACGACCCCCGCACCGACGACTTCCTCCCGCTGAAGCCCCGGGTCTACCTGACGCTGCTCCTCCTGGCCGAGCGGCCCCGCCACGGCTACGACCTCCTGGGCGCCCTGGAGGAGCGCTCCGACGGGGCGATCCAGCTCAACGCCGGCTCCTTCTACCGGCTGATCCACCGGCTGGCCGGGGACGGGCTCGTGGAGCGGGTCGAGACGCCCGACGAAGCGGAGTCGGGCGGCGGCGAGCGGAAGACCTACGGCCTGACGGAGCTGGGCCTCGAGACGCTCCGGGCAGAGGCCCGTCGCCAGGAGACGCTCCTGGAGCTGGCCCGGAAGTGGGCCGGGTGACGCGAGCGGCCCCCGGGCCGGCCGTCCCCGGGAGCCGGGAGCGAGCGCCGTGAGCGAGCAGCCCCTCGTGGTGCGGGGGTACCGGCGGATCCTCCGCCTCTATCCGCCGGCCCTCCGGAGGGCCCACGGCGAGGAGATGCTCGAGGTCGTGCGCCGACGCTGGCAGCGGGCCCGGAGCGGTCCCCTCCACAGCCGCGGGGCCTTCGTCGTGCGGACGTGGGGCGACGCCGTGGTCCAGGCCGGCATCGCCTGGATCGAGGCGGGCCTCCGGGCCCTCCGGCGCCGGTCGAAGGGCGGGGACGGCGATTCCGGTCCAGCCCGCCCCGGGGACCCCCTCTCCGGGCTCGCCGGCGACCTGGTCGCCGGGGCGCGCTCCCTGGCCCGCTCGCCGGGCTTCACCGCCACGGCCGTCCTCACCCTGGCCCTTGGGATCGGTGCCAACACGGCGATCTTCAGCATCGTGGAGACGGTGCTCCTCGAGCCCCTTCCCTTCCCCGATCCGGATCGGCTCGTGACCGTCACCCACGAGAGCCGGACCCGGACCTGGACGCCCACCGACCTGGTTCGGCGGCTCCGGGACGGGCCGGAGGGCGTCGGCACGGGCGTCGGCGAAGTGGCCGGCTACCACCCCCTCGTGCTCACCCTCACCGGCGGCGAGCGGCCCCTCCAGGTCGAGGGCGCCCGGGTCACCCCGGGCTTCTTCCGGGTCCTGGGCGCGGACGCGGTCCGTGGCCGGCTCTTCCGGGCCGGCGACGCCGGCCCCGGCGCGTCGCCCGTGGCCGTGATCGGACCGGGTCTCTGGGAGCGGGCCTGGGGCGGCGCCGACGACGTCGTCGGCCGGACCGTCCGGGTGGACGGCACGCCCCACCGGATCGTCGGCGTCCTCCGGGACGACCTCCCCCGGCTCACGCCCGAGAGCGGCGAGACCGAGGTCTGGGTCCCCGAGGAGCTGCTTCCCGCCGGCAGCGACGGCTCTCTCCGGTGGACCCAGCCCGTGATCCGCCTCGGCCCGGACCGGAGCCTCGAGGAGGCCCGGGCGGCCCTGGACGGGGCGGTGGCGAGCTTCCGGGAGGCCCGTCCCGACCTGGAGGCGTGGATCCTCGAGGACCGGACCCTGGCGCCCCTGCGCTCCCTGGTCGTCCGGGACGTGCGCCCGGCGCTGCTCCTGCTCCAGATGGCCGTGGCCGTGGTGCTCGTCCTGGCCTGCGTCAACGTGGCCAACCTCCTGCTGGTCCGGGCCGGCTCCCGGCGGCGGGAGCTCGCCGTCCGCTCGGCCATGGGGGCCTCCCGGGGCCGCCTCGTCCGGCACCTGCTGAGCGAGAGCGCGCTCCTCGGGCTCCTGGGCGGCGGCGCGGCGCTCCTGCTCCTGTGGGCCGGGCTCGACCTCCTCACCGCCCTGGCCCCGGCCGACGTGCCGCGGATCGGGGCGGTCGGGGTGGACGGGCCGGTGCTCCTCTTCACCCTGGCCGTCTCCCTGGGCACGGCGGCCCTCTTCGGCGTCGGCCCGGCGCTGCTCGCGGCCCGGCAGGACCCGGCCGAGGTGCTCAAGGGCGGAGGACGGAGCGCCACAGGCTCGAGGAAGAAGCACCGCCTGAGCCAGGGGCTGGTGGTGGCCCAGGTCTCCCTGACGCTGATGCTGCTCGTCGGGGCCGGGCTCACCGCCAAGAGCTTCGCGGCGCTCACCGCCCGGGACCCGGGCTTCCGCTCCGAGGACGTCCTGGCCGTGCCCCTCCGGGTCGCGGAGAACCGCTACCGGAGCGTGCCCGAGCTGGAGGCCTTCTGGGCCGCCGTCCGGGAGCGGGTGGCCGGGCTCCCCGGCGTCGAGGCGGTCGGCGTGGGCAACTACCTCCCGATCCGCCAGGGGAGCGCGACCCGGGCCTACCAGGTGGAGGGCCGAGCCGAGCCGGAGCCCCGGACGGCCCAGTACGGCGTGGTCAGCCCGGGCTACTTCCGGGCCCTGGAGATCCCCCTGCTCCGGGGACGGGCCTTCCGGGAGGGCGACCGCCGGGGCGACCCCCCCGTCGCCGTGATCAACGAGTCGATGGGCCGGCGGGACTGGCCCGCCACCGACCCGATCGGTGCCCGCTTCCGCCTCGACGACACCGAGGAGTGGATCCGGGTGGTGGGCGTGGTGGGCGACGTCCGGGGTGACGGCCTGGCCCGGGAGCCCCGGCCGGGCTTCTACGTCCCCTACCGGCAGCGACCGGCGAACGCCACGGAGCTGGCCGTCGGCCGGAGCGCGGTCGTCCTGGTCCGTACCCGCCCCGGCCAGGAGGGGCTGGCCGCGCCGATCCGCCGGGCCGTCCGGGAGGTGGAGCCCCGACAGCCGGTGCCCGAGGTCGCCCCCCTGGGCCGCCTCCTCTCGGAGGGGGTCGGGGCCGAGCGCTTCCGGGCCGTCCTGCTGGGCGCCTTCGCCGCCATGGCGCTCCTCCTGGTGGTGGCCGGCGTCTACGGCGTCGTGGCGCACCTGGTGGGCGAGCGACGCCAGGAGTTCGGCATCCGGGTGGCCGTGGGCGCGACCCACGCGGACGTGGTGGCCGCGGTC
>CAZMPV010000253.1:3440-4831 GCA_964567985.1 uncultured Gemmatimonadaceae bacterium | reverse complement strand
TCCCGGTCGTTCACCCGGGCCCGGGGCCCGAAGGCGTGGCCCTGGAGGTTCCGGGCGAGGCGCACCCGGGTCGAGAGCACGATGTCCGAGTGGGGCCCGCTGGCGTCGAGCCAGCCCAGGCCGAAGTCGGGGATCGTCGTGAGGTCGTCCATCGTCAGCGGGGGGCGCGGGCTCGAATCAGACGGAGGCGTCCAGGGCCTCGATCTGGTCCCGGAGCTCCGCCGCCCTCTCGAAGTTCTCGGTCTCCACGGCCCGGTCGAGCTTTCGCCGTAGCCCCTCCAGGCGCTTCTGGCGCTCGGTCACCGAGGGGTCCGGGGGCAGGTAGACCTTGCCCACGTGGTTCGTTCCCCCGTGGATCCGGCGAAGGAGCTTCCGGAGCTGGGACTCGAAGGTGGACCAGCAGTGCGGGCAGCCGAGCCGCCCGGTCTCCCGGAAGTCGCTGAAGGTGAGGCCGCAGAAGGAGCACTCGACCGAGGCGGCTTCCGCCTGGACCTCTTCGTCGTCCTCCTCGCTCATCTTCGACAGGAAGTCGGTCAGGGGAAAGTCCTCCGGGACGCCGGAGGTCTCCAGGCCCTTCTCGGCGGCGCACTGCTCGCAGAGGTGGTAGGTGGACATCTCGTCGTCCACGATCTGGGTCAGGTGGACCACGGGATCCGGCGCACCGCAGCTGTCACACTTCATCGCTCGTCACCTCGGCGTCTCCGGCCTCCTCCGGCTCTTCCAGGAGGCGGCCCTCGTCCAGCCGGAGAATCCGGTCGGTCCGGCCGGCCAGCTCGAGATTGTGGGTCACCAGCACCATGGAGAGAGACCGTTCTTCCCTGAGTCCGAAGAGGAGATCGTGAAGTCGTTCACTCGTGTGGGGGTCCAGGTTCCCCGACGGCTCGTCCGCCAGGAGCAGGATCGGGTGGTTGGCCAGCGCTCTCGCCACCGCCACCCGCTGCTGCTCGCCGCCCGAGAGTTCGGTGGGCCTGTGCTCCAGCCGCTCCCCCAGACCGACCTGGTCCAGGAGCTCCAGGGCCCGGCTCCGGGCCTCGTCTTCAGCGACGCCCGCGACCAGGCAGGGCATCATCACGTTCTCCACCGCCGTGAACTCCCGCAGCAGGTGGTGGAACTGAAAGACGAACCCGATGCGACGGCTCCTGAGGGCCGCCAGCGCCGCGTCGCCCAGCTCCGCGAGGGCCTGGCCGCCGATGCGGATCGAGCCGCCGGTCGGGCGGTCCAGGGCGCCCAGGAGGTGGAGGAGCGTCGATTTCCCCGCTCCGCTGGTTCCGACGATGGCCACCGCCTCGCCGGACGCGACGTTCAGATCTACCCCCTCCAGCACATGGAGTTCACTTCCGTCGGCCTGCCGGAAGTGCTTCCGGACACCGGTGGCGTCCACCGGCGTCGGG
>CAZMPV010000253.1:0-3340 GCA_964567985.1 uncultured Gemmatimonadaceae bacterium | reverse complement strand
TCCGCCCTCACTCATGACGGATCGCCTCCACCGGCTCCAGGCGGGAGGCCTGCAGCGCCGGGTAGATGGTGGCGGCGAAGGCGACCAGGATGCTGGCGCCCACGATCATGGCCACGTCGCCCGGGTGCAGCGAGACCGGGAGCTTGTCCACGAAGTAGACGTCCGGGGGAATCTGGATGATCTGGTAGCGGTCCAGGAGCCAGCAGAGGAGGAAGCCGAGCCCGGTGCCCAGCACCGTGCCGAACACCCCGATCCACGCCCCCTGGAGCATGAAGACCCGGAGCACCTGGCCGTCGGTCATCCCCATCGACTTGAGGATCCCGATCTCCCGGGTCCGCTCCACCACCACCATGACCAGGGTGCTCACGATGTTGAAGGCCGCGACCACGACGATCAGGAAGAGGATGACCCCCATGGCGAGCTTCTCCAGCGTCAGGGCGCTGAAGAGCGACGCGTGGGTGGTCATCCAGCTCTGGACGTAGTAGGGGAAGTCGAGGCGCTCACCCACCCGGTCGGCGATCTCGCTCGCCCGCCAGGCGTCCACCGTCCGGACGCCCAGGCCCGAGACCTGATCCTTCTCGCTGGCGCCCACCAGGTCCTGGACCGCCTCCAGGGGGGCGTAGACGTTGCGGATGTCGTAGTCGTACATCCCGGTCTCGAAGGTCCCGGCGAACTCGAACTGCCGCATCGCGGGGCTCAGGTTGCCGAAGGGGTCGGTCCGGATGTTCTCCAGGCTGATGACGACCAGGGTGTCGCCCTCGACGAGCTGCATGCGGTTCGCCTTCCGGACCCCCACGAGGAGGGGGGGCAGGCCCGACTCGGTGGGCTCCAGGGAGTGGACCCCGGACTGGATGTCGGCCTCGAGCTCGGTCACGGCCGGCAGGTCCTCGGAGCGGACCGGCACGCCGTAGAGGTCGGCCGGCTGGGCGTACTCCTCCCGCATGAGGGCGACCTGGGTCAGGAGGAAGGGAGCGGCGGCTTCGATCCCCTCGATCCCGGTGACGCTGTCCCGGACCTGGCGCCAGCCGTCCATCCGGAGGTTGCTTCCCTGCTGCATGACCAGGAGGTGCGGGGTGGAGCCCAGGATCTTCTCCTGGAGGTCCTCCTGCATCCCGGTCATGACGCCGATCACGACGATGAGCGCCGTCACGCCCACCGTCACGCCGCCCAGGGCGATCCAGGTGATGAAGGAGAGAAACGGCCCGCCTCGCCGGGAGGCCAGGTAGCGGCGGGCGATGAACCAGGGAAGCTTCATCGGCGTCGGCTCCGGGCTACTGGTCCCGGAGGATCGGGAAGAGGATCACGTCCCGGATCGAGGCCTGATCGGTGAGGATCATGGCCAGCCGATCGACGCCGATCCCGACGCCGCCGGTGGGCGGCATCCCGTATTCCAGGGCCCGGACGTAGTCTTCGTCGAGCTGCTGGGCCTCCTCGTCGCCCCCGGCCCGGAGCGCCGCCTGCTCCTCGAAGCGACTCCGCTGGTCCAGGGGATCGTTGAGCTCGGAGAAGGCGTTCGCCACTTCCTGGCCCGCCACGTAGAGCTCGAAGCGCTCGGTCAGGCCCGGCTCGTCCCGGTGGACCTTGGCCAGGGGGCTGAGCTCCCGCGGGTAGTCGACGACGAAGGTCGGCTGCACCAGCTCGGGTTCGACGAGCTCGCCGAAGAGCTTGTCCATGAGCTTGCCCCGGCCGGCGCCCTCGAGCTCGGGCAGGCCGAGCTCCTCGGCCCGCTCCAGGAGCTCGTCGTCGTCCATTTCCGCCGGATCCCGGCTCAGGGCGTCGGTCAGGGCCTCCACGAAGCGGACCCGCTCGAAGGGCCGCTCGAAGCGGATCTCCGTGCCCTGGAAGGTGGCGACGCGGTCCCCGACGGTGTCCTCGGCCACTCGGATCATCAGGTCCTCCACCAGCTCCATCATGTCGTGGTAGTCGGCGAAGGCCTGGTAGAACTCCAGCATGGTGAACTCGGGGTTGTGGAAGCGGTCCACCCCCTCGTTCCGGAAGTCCTTGGCGATCTCGTAGACCCGCTCGAAGCCTCCGACGATGAGGCGCTTCAGGTAGAGCTCGTCGGCGATCCGGAGGTAGAGGTCCCGGTCCAGGGTGTTGTGGTGGGTGACGAAGGGCCGGGCCGTCGCCCCCCCGTAGAGGGGCTGCAGCGCAGGGGTCTCGACCTCGAGAAAGCCCCGCTCGTCGAGAAAGGCGCGCATGCTCCGGATCATCCGGGCCCGGCTCCGGAAGGCCTCCCGGACTTCGGGGTGGACGGCCAGGTCGGCGTAGCGCTCCCGGTAGCGGGCCTCCCGGTCGGCGAAGCCCGAGTGGACGACCCGCTCCCCGGTCTCCTCGTCCTCCTCCACCTTGCCCATCGGAAGGGGTCGCAACGACTTGGACAGCAACCGCCAGGATCCGGCCCGGACCGTCGCCTCACCCATGCGCGTCCTGAAGAGGGGGCCCTCGACGCCGACCCAGTCGCCCAGGTCCAGCAGCTCGAGGGTCTCGAAGGACTCCTCCCCCAGGACGTCCTGTCGGAAGTAGACCTGGATCCGTCCCGACTGGTCTTCGAGGTCGGCGAAGGCGCTCTTACCGTGGCCCCGCCACGCCACCAGTCGACCCGCCACCCGGACCGACGGGCCCTGCTCGTCCTCGTCCAGGGCGCCGGCCTCTTCGGCCTCCTCGAACGACGTCCGGGCGTCGTCGGCCCGGTGCGTGCGCTCGAAGCGGTACGCGTAGGGCCGGATCCCCCGCTCCCGGAGGGCCTCGAGCTTTTGCCTCCGGGCCAGGCGGACCTGGTTCAGATCCTCGTCCATGCGTTCGTCCTCTCGATCACTCTTAGCAGGTCGCTGAAGAAGTGGGGCGAGCCGCGTTCGGAGCGCCACGCGGCGTGCTGCTAGGCGGCGCGACGACGCGATGCCCCGTCCATCGGGGAGGAGCGCCAACAACGCAGACCGCCGCGTGCCGCCCGAACCCTTCGGGCGGTGGCGGTTGCGGCGCTGATCCGTCGTCTCTCGTCGTCAACGATGCGCAAGGCATCGCTTCCTCCTCGTTCCTAGGCTGACCACCGCAAGCGCTCACCGCGCGGCCGCACCCCACTTCTTCAGCGACCTGCTGAGGGCCCGGCGGCGGGCCGGGCCCGGGGGTTCGTCCGGTCGGTGCGGAGGCTCCGGCGCGGCGGCCGGTGTCCCGGCGGCTCGTGGAGCCGGAGCGAGCTCAGGCGGCGCTCTGGGCGCCGTGCTGCTTCAGGTACGCCTCGATGAAGGTGTCGAGGTCGCCCTCCATGACCCGATCCACGTCCGTGACCTTGGTCTCGGTGCGGTGGTCGTTGACCATCGTGTACGGGTGGAAGACGTAG
>CAZMPV010000252.1:1262-4837 GCA_964567985.1 uncultured Gemmatimonadaceae bacterium | reverse complement strand
CCCGAGGTCCGGGACTTCCTCGAGCGCTCGGACATGGTGCTGATTCCGGCGCCGTCCCTCGAGCAGCACGGGCGACACCTGCCCATCGGCACCGACTTCTTCAACGGACTGGAGCGGGCCAAGCTGATCGCCCAGCGCGCCGACGTGCTGGTCGTCCCCGTCCTCTTCCCCGGCCAGTCGCCCTACCACATGGGCTTCGAGGGCACGGTCACCCTGCCCTCCACGCTGGTCCAGGAGGTCTACGTCGAGGCGGTGAAGAGCCTCGTCGAGCACGGCTTCGAGCGCTTCCTGATCATGAACGCCCACGGCGGCAACCGGGCGATCACCACCTTCGTCGTGGACCGGATCAACCAGGAGACCGCGGGGATCGCCGTGGACCTGGGCGCGGCCGCCGGGCCCTTCATGGAGCCCTCCGATGCGCCGGCGGAAGCTCGGCCCGGGGAGCCGATGCTGGACCGCCACGCCGGCACCGGCGAGACGTCGGCCTCCCTCTACCTGACGCCGAACCTGGTGGACCTGGAGGCCGCGGCGCCGGCCCGGATCACCATGCCCGCCCACCTCGAGGCGATGCTTCCCGACGTCCTGGCCGGCGACCCGACGGCGCTGAGGGTCTTCCTGGCCGAGGGGCTCAAGGCCGAAGAGACGGGCAAGGGCACGTCGTCGGCGGAGATGTCCTCGACCGGGGTCTGGGGTAGCCGGGACCCGGCCGAAGGGACGGCCGAGCGGGGCCGGCGGTCCACCGAGGCGTACGTGAACGCGGCGGTGGCCTTCATCGAGCGCTGGAACGAGCTGCGGCCGTCGCACCCGGGGCGCTAGCCTCTCCTTCCCCCAGGGGGCGGGGCGAAGTCCACGAACGCTCCGCGGACGTCACTCCTCCCGCAGCAGCTCCATGGGCTCGACGCGGGTGGCCCTGACGGCGGGGAGCCAGCATGCCGCCGCGCTGACGACGAGGACGAGGACCGTGGCGGCGGAAAGGGTCACGGGATCGGTGGGCTCCACCCCGTAGAGGAGCCCCCGGCCCAGGCGGAGGCCTCCGACGGCCAGAAGCACTCCGACGACGATCCCCGCCCCCGAAAGGACGAGCCCCTCACGGAGAATCATCCCGGAGACGTCGCCCCGGTCGGCGCCGAGGGAGATCCGGACCGCCATCTCATGCCGGCGGCGGCTCACCGCATACGCCAGCACCCCGAAGAGGCCCAGGCCGGTCATCACGACGGCCAGCCCCGCGAAGAGGGAGAGGAGCGTGGCCCGGAACCGGGTCTCGGCGGTCCTCTCCCGGACGACCTGCTCCATGGTCCGGATCGTTTGGATCTCGAGCGTCGGCTCCACCGACCGCAGCTCGGCCCGGATCATGGGAATCATGTCGTCCGGATTGCCGGCCGTTCGGACGAAGAGCGTCCGGAAGGTGTAGCTGTTGGGCATGTAGTAGCTCGGCGGCGCGTCCTCGCTCAGCCCCACCGACTTCACGTCCGCCACCACGCCGACGACTTCCAGAGGCCGGGGCGCGGGATAGCGCCGGTCCCACGCCTCGCTCCTCTCGTACCGGCCCGTCCGCACGATCTCCTGCATCGTGGCCCGGACCACCTCCGGATCCTGGACGCCGTAGTAGAAGCGCTTCCCGATGGCCGATTCGTCCGGCCAGAAGCGTCCCGCCATTCGCCGGTTGACCAGCACCGGAATCGGCTCGATCAGGTGCTCCACGTCGGAGCCCCCGGCGGACGCCAGGTGCTCGTCACTGCGCAGGACCCGCCCTTCGATCAGGGGAATGCCCAGCGCCTCGAAATAGCCGGGCGAGATCGGCACGGCGCGGACCGCGATCCGGTCCTGCGGAGCGGGGGCCGGACGATCCGCCATGGTGACATCCACGTTGGCCGACTGGCCCGTGAGCGGGCCGCCGCCCCGATTCGAGCCTCCTACCCGGACCACGCCCGGCAGGCCCTCCAGCCGCTCCTGGAGCTGGCGGAAGAGGGAGACGACGTCCTCGTCGCCCCGGTAGCTCGACAGGGGCGGAGGAGGAAGCTCGGTGCTGACCCGAACGACTCCCTCAGGCTGGAAGCCGGGATCCACCGCCAGAAGCCGGTCCAGGCTCCGGATCAGGAGCCCGGCCCCCACCAGGAGGACCAGGGATACCGAGACCTGACCCACCACCAGCCAGCGCAAGGTGAGAAGGTCTCCCGTCGGGGCGCCCCGGCCTCCCGAGCGGAGCACCGCGGCCGGGTCGGTCCTCCCACCCCGCAGGGCGGGACCCAGACCGAAGAAGAGGACGGTCGTCAGGGCGGCGCCTGCCGAGAAGAGGAGGACCGGCAGGTGGAGGCCGGCCTCATTCAGGCCGTGGACGGTCCCGGGCGTCAGCCCCTTCAGGAGTTCGATGCCTGCAGGGGCCAGAAGAAGTGCCAGGGCCCCACCGATGGCGCCGAGCAGCGCGCTCTCAGTCAGGAGCTGCCGGAAGATCCGTCCCCGGCTTGCGCCGAGTGTCGTCCGCAGCGCCAGCTCCCGCTCCCGGGCCACTGCCCTGCCCAACAGGAGGCTGGCGACGTTGGCGCAGACCACCAGAAGAATCAGCCCGGACGCCGCCCAGAGGAGCCAGAGAGCAGGCCCGAACGCGTCCCGCCGAACCTCTCCCAGGGGAAGAAGCTCCACCGAAAGGCCCTCGGCCTCGGGGTCGCTCTCGCGGATCCCCCGGGCGATGCGCGCCAGCTCCTCACGGGCCCGAATCAGGGACACGTCGGGAGCCAGCTCCGCCACCGCCCGATGCGCGTACATTCCCCGGTTGCCCCGGCCCCAGTCCCACATCCCCAGTGGGAGGAAGATCTCGGCGTCGGTCCAGGTCCGGTACTCGTCCCCGATCAGAAGCGCCGGAAGCTCGAAGTCGGGAGGGAGGACGCCGACGATCTCCAACTCCACCGGCTGCCAGCCGTCTCCCTGAACGAAGCGGGTCACCGTGAGCGTCCGACCGAGGACGTTCCGATCCGCCCCCATCTCCCGCTCCCAGTAGCCGTGGCTCAGAAGGACCACCGGTGCCGGATCGAGGGCATCTTCCTCGGCCGTGAATCCCCGTCCCAGGGACGGCTGCACGCCCATCATCTCCAGAAGCTCCGACGAGAAGTGAGCACCGGCCGTCTGCGGTCGCTCCTCTCCCCTGTGGAGATAGAGGTTCGCGGGTCGGATCGAGGCCACGTGCCGGAACGAGGAGGCGCTCTCGTAGTCCCTGAAGTTGGGGAAGGAGAGCATCATCTCCCGCCGGTCGGGATACTTCTCGAAGCGGTCCACGATCTGCACCACCCGCTCCGGATTCTCGAAGGGCAGGGGGCGGAGGAGCACCGCGTCGATGACGCTGAAGATGGCGGTGTTCGCGCCGATTCCCAGGGCCAGGGCGAGGACGACGAGCGCCGACACGCCGGGGCTGCCCAGAAGCGCTCGCGCCGCGTGGCGGAGGTCCTGGCCCAGGGACTCCAGGACGCTCGACCGCCGCGCCGCCTCCGACGGAGACAACACCTCCATGGGATCCCGGGGCCGCTTGCCGGGCATCGCATAGACGCCGATCACCCGCCACGCCTGCCGCCGGTACCACCAGC
>CAZMPV010000252.1:0-1162 GCA_964567985.1 uncultured Gemmatimonadaceae bacterium | reverse complement strand
GCTCATCTCCCGGTTCGCTCTCTGCTCCAACACCTCGGCGATGGCGGGCGCGTAAGCCTCGTCGCCGAGGCGCAGGGCGGCCAGGAGGACGAGCTGCTCGAATTCACCGAGGTCGGCGTTGCGGGCACCCATGGACGTCGTCCGGGATGGAGGGTCGACAGGCCGACGTTATGTCGGCTCACCCGACAATATAGGTGTGGACGCGCCGGGACGCACCAGTCGCCTCCAGCACACTCGTCTTCCGGCACCCCCGGGGCACGGATCGGCAGCCCGTTCCGCCGTGGGGCCGGCTTTCAGCTCCGCTCGCGACCCGGCTATTCTAGAAGGGCAATGTCCGAGCTCCTGCCATCCATCGCGAACTTCTTCTCCGAGCTGAAGCGGAGGAAGGTGTACAGGGTCGCCGCCGCGTACGTGATCGTCGCGGCGGGGGCCCTTCAGCTCGTGGACGTCGTCGTGCCGTCGACCCGGCTCCCCTCCTGGGCCGACGAGTTCTTCCTCGCCCTCGCGGTCCTGGGGTTTCCCCTCGCGGTGGTCCTCGCCTGGGCGTTCGACGTCACCCCCGAGGGAGTCCGGACGACGCCGTCCGAGCCCGCCGGTGAGCCCGAGGCGAAGGCCGAGGACGAAGACGAGGGTGCGATCCTCGAACCGGCCACGGCCGGGGAGCCCGACGCAGGGGCGCCCGATCTGGACACCCGGGCCGTGGCCGTCCTCCCCTTCGAGAACCTGAGCGGCACCGCCGACGCCGAGCCCTTCGCCGCCGGCCTCCACGACGACCTCCTGACGGAGCTCTCCAGGATTCCCGGGCTCACCGTGATCTCCCGGACGTCGATGTCACGCTACCGGGAGAGCGGGCTGGGCATTCCCGAGATCGGCCGGGAGCTCGACGCCGGCACCGTCGTGGAAGGGAGCGTCCAGCAGTCGGGGGAGCGGGTCCGGCTCAACGTCCAGCTCATCGACGCCCGCCGCGACACCCACCGGTGGGCCGAGCGCTACGATCGGGAGCTCACGGCCCGGAACATCTTCGACATCCAGACCGAGCTGGCCACCCGGATCGCCTCGACCCTCGAGGTCGAGCTGGGTGCCGGGCGGGCGGGCGAGGGCGCACCCCCGACCGAGGATCTCGACGCCTACCGGCTCTACTCCCGGGCGCGGGCGTCCCTGA
>CAZMPV010000251.1:0-4885 GCA_964567985.1 uncultured Gemmatimonadaceae bacterium | reverse complement strand
TCCGGGCCCGGATCGAGGAGGCGGTGGACCGGATGAAGCTCAGCCCCGACCCGGTTCCCGTCGTCCTGGTGGGGGGCGGAAGCCTCCTGGTGGGCGAGGAGCTGGACGGCGCGTCCCGGGTGGTCCGCCCCGCCCACGCCGGGGTGGCCAACGCCGTGGGAGCCGCCATCGCCCAGGTCGGCGGAGAGGTGGACCGGGTATACTCGCTGGACCGCACGCCCCGGGACGAGGCCCTGGCCGACGCCCGGAGCGACGCCTGCCGGCGGGCCGTGGACGCCGGCGCCGACCCCGAGACCGTCGAGGTCGTGGACGTCGAGGAGGTGCCTCTCTCCTACCTTCCGGGGAACGCCACCCGTCTCCGGATGAAGGCGGTGGGAGCCCTCGGTCGCCTCTGAGGGAGACGCCGGGCCAGCGTCCGGCCCGTGAACCGGTGGAGCGACCCGCGAGGCGGGAGCGAGACCGGCGATGCGAAAATCGGAGCTCGGCGGCGCGTATCCGGAGCCCTCCCTCCCTTGCAGAGCCGACCCCGAAGCATTCGATTCAGCATCCCCCCCATGGCCGTGTACAGGCAACCTGACGTTCCCGCCCCCCCACCAGGGAGCCTGGCGTGGTGTATTATCTGAAGACGTTGGGCGAGCTCTCGATCCACGAGGACGGTCCGGATCGAGAGCCGCTCCTGAAGAACTCCAAGTCCCTGGCGCTGCTCGCCTACCTGGCGGCCACTTCCGGGAGGCGGGCCCGGCGCGACCGGCTCGCCCACCTCTTCTGGCCCGACACCGGGCGTAGCCGGGGACTCCAGTCCCTGCGCCAGGCCCTCTACTACCTGCGCACCCGGGTCGGCGCCGACCTGGTCCTGACCGACGACGACGCGGTCGTCCTCGACGACGACTCCGTGGACGTGGACCTGTGGGAGCTGAATCAGGCGGTCCGGAACGGACGCCACGAACGAATCGTGGAGCTCTACGACGGCCCCTTCCTGGACAGCTTCCGGGGCCGCCTGGGTCGGGAGCTGGAGACCTGGGTCGAGGCCAGGAACGAACGGGTGTGGACCGCCCTGAAGGCGGCCCTGCATCAGCTCGTCCGCGCGTCCCTAGAGGCCGGCCGGACCGAAGAGGCGGTCGGCTACGCCCGACGGTACGCGCGCCTGAACCCATTCGACGAGTCCGCCCGCCTGGCGCTGGTCCGGGCCCTGGCGGCGGCCGGCCGCACCATCGAGGCCATCCAGGCCTACGAAAGCTACCGGTCGCTGCTGTCCAGCGCCCTCGACGACGAGCCCGGGCGGGAGCTCCGGGAGGTCGTGGAGAACCTCCGGGAACGGGTCTTCGAGGGGCCGGGAGGAGGGAGCACCGAGCCTCCCGCCGCCGACGGCGACCCGGGTCCCGTCGAGGCCGCGTCGGACCGGGCTCCGGATCCGGCGAGTCGTCCCGACCCCGACGACCTGCGGCCGGTGGCCGCCGCCGGGGTGGTCGTCCTGGTGCTCGCGATCCTGATGGGCTCACCGGAGTTCGGTCCCGCCACGGCGACCGACGGAACGACCGAAGCCACGCCCACGGCGCTCGTCGTCACCGCCGGATCGGACGCGAACATCACGCTCCTCTCGGTCGGCGATTCCGTCGTTCTGGAGACGGCACGGGCCGACGGCAGCGGGCTCCCGGATCCCGCGGGACAGCGCGTCGCCCTGTCCCACCGGAGCGCCGACGGATTCGACCTTGCGGTCCGGAACGCCTCATCCGGGAGCGTCTCTCTGCTCACGAGCCGACCACACGACGAGGCGCCGATGGCCTGGTCGCCGGACGGTCGGCACCTGGTCTACCTGAACGGCTGGATGGGCGAGGACGGAATCCACTACCAGCGGCGCCTCCGGATCCGGGATCTCGAGACGGGGACGGACCGGCGACTCACCGACGTCCCCGTGCCGCCGCAGAACAGCGTCGTCTGGGATCCGTCCGGCGCCTGGATCGCGTTCGACGGGCTCCAGGGCGACGGAAACCGGGACATCTGGATCGTCCGCCCCGACGGGTCCGACGCCCGCAGGCTCACCGACGGGACGGAACCGGACGCCGAGCCCGACTTCTCGCCGGACGGTCGCTGGGTGGCTTACGCCTCCGGGCCCCCGGGAGGTCGGAGCCTCTTCCTGACACGGATCGACGGTACCCGGACGATCCCGCTGGTGGACACCGGCTTCGACGACCACCATCCCGTCTGGCGCACCGAGTCCCGGGTCCTATTCCTCTCGACGAGGGACGGTCGCACCCAGCTATGGGAATACGACCTGGACCAGGACCGGCGGCGCCGACTCACCGAGGCGGACGGCTTCAACCGGATGAGCCCCCATCCCCGACGCTACCGGGACCGCTGGATCGCCGAGCTCCGCATCGCACCCAGACCCGAGGCCGTAAGTCCCGGCCAGTGGCTCTCACTCCGGTCCGAAGGCCGGACTCCGGAGGGCACGCGGGTCGGCGCCGGAGACGAAGCGGTGGTCTGGTCCACCCCCACCCCGGACGTGGTCCACCCTGCCGGAGGCTCCCTCTTCCGGGTTCGAGCCCCCGGACACGGCAGAATCGTCGCCCGGATCCCCGGCTGGCGAAGCGATACCCTGCGACTGCGCTCCCGCCGGCCGGTCGTCGGGGACCCTCCTCTCCTCTTCGAGGAGGACTGGAGCGAGGAACCGTTCCCGGACGAATGGTACACCGTCGGAGCGCCCGAGCCCGGCGTCGTCGAGCGCCCCGGGCGCTTCCGCCGGGTCCTCCGCAACAACGGTGACGCCCACTTCAGCAGCGGCGTGATCAGCGCCGAGGCCTTTCCGACAGACGACGGGCTGACCCTGGAGGCGTGGGTCCGGGCGCCCATGACCGGCCGCCACTACCAGCTCATCCTGCTGGCCCTCCACCCGGACCCGGATCCGCCGGGAATCGCCGAGTGGAGCGGCGGGACCCAGCCGATCGGCGTCGCCATCAGCGGCAGTCCCGACGGCGTGACGTGTCAGGTGAACGGCCGCAGGCTCCCGGTACCCGCGCCGGACTCCCTGGACACCTGGCGCCGCCTCGCCGTGCAGCTCCATCCGGACGGAAGGACCTCGGTCCTGCTGGACGGAGCGCTCTTCTGGGTCGAGCCGTCGGACGCCCGTGAACCCCCGCCCCGGCGGGTCCACGCGGTCGTCGGCGGCCGGACGGTGGGCACCGACGTTCTCGTCGGCCCCGTAACCCTTCACCGGGGTGTGCGGTACGTACTACCGTGAGGGGGCCCCGGTGACGGGCGTTCCCCGTCACCCTCGACAGATCGGGAGGCACCGATGCGATGGATCACGACCCGGCGGCGGACGCTGCCACTGAGCGTACTCTTGGCCCTGTTGGGCACGGTGGTGGCCGCCTGCGGCACCACCAGCGGCGACCGGGGAGGGAGCCCCTTCGACGCGGCCTCGGGAGAGGGCGATCAGGTCCAGATCGAGATCCAGAACCGGGACTTCAACGACGCGACGGTCTGGGCGGTGACGCCGGGGGGAGACCGGCGGCTCGGGATCGTGGGCGGAAAGACCGACCAGACCTACACCCTGGACTGGTCCCGGGCCCAGACCCTCCAGCTCCGGATCAGCATCCAGAGCGGCCCGACCTGCCTCACCCGGCGCCTCGCCACCGATCCGGGGGACGTCATCCAGATGTCGATCGACATCGACTTCGTGAACTCCCGGGCCTGCCGCTGAGGAGCGCCGGCATGCGGGCACGGCGTCCGGCCGCGGGCGTCGGCGTCAGTTCGGCGCCCGAACCCCGTTGACCGGAGCGAGGCCGCTGGGCACGCTCTCGGGAATCGTCTTCAGCCGCTCCGGGATCTCCGTGCCCGGATCGGTGAGGGCCTTCATGAAGGCCACCACGGCGTCCACCTCCTCGGCCGTGAGGCCCAGGGGATCCCGGAGCCTCGGATCCAGCATGACGTCGGTGATGTCTTCGTGCCGGGGGTGGGCGCCGGCGTTGTAGAACTGCACGACCTGCTCCAGGGTCTCGAAGACGCCGTCGTGCATGTAGGGGCCGGTGATCTCCACGTTCCGGATCGTGGGCGTCCGGAAGGCGAAGCGGTCCCGCTCGTCCCGGGTGAACTCCTCCCGGCCCGCGTCGTCGTCGGGAAGCACGTCGTCCTTCCCGGGTCCGGTCTGGGGCACGCCGTTCACGATGAACTGGAAGTTGCTGAACATGGGCCCCGAGTGGCACTCGCCGCACTTGGCCTTGGTGAAGAAGAGCTCGAGGCCCCGCTTCTGCTCCTCGGTCATGGCGTCCTCGTCGCCGGCGAGCCAGCGGTCGTAGGGCGAGTTGACCGCCACCAGCTCCCGCTCGTAGGCGCCCACGGCCCGGGCATAGGTGTCCAGGGTGATCAGGGAGTCCCGGCGACCGGCCTCCACGTCCGCCGCCACGTCCGGAAAGGCCTCCGTGAAGAGGTGCCGGTACTCGGCGATCGAGGCGAGCCGGGCCACGACGCTGTCCTGGGACTCGTGCTCGGGATAGGCGAGGCCTCGCATCTCAGCCCGGGACGTGATCGGCTTGGTGGCCTGCTCCTCCAGCCCCCGGGTCCGCCCGTCCCAGAACTGGAATCCCTCGGCCGAGGGTGTCGGCCCTCCCGCCCCGTTCAGGGCGGCGTTGAGGACCGTCGGGCTGTTCCGGGGCTCGTCCTCGATCTCGGGGTAGGGGGCGATGGTCGACCTGCCGAGCTCCCGGTCGGGTCCGAGGCCCTCGCCGCTGACGCCGGCTCCGAGGGCACGGCCGTCGGCGAAGGCGAAGTCCGGATGGTGGCACGTGCCGCACGAAACGTCCTTCTCGCCCCCGAGGATCGGATCGAAGAACAGGAGGCGGCCGAGCTCGATGCGCTCCTCCATCCGGGGGTTGTCCTCCGGGAAGGG
>CAZMPV010000250.1:2749-4901 GCA_964567985.1 uncultured Gemmatimonadaceae bacterium | reverse complement strand
CGCTCTTCGAGCACCCGCCGTACTCCCTGGCCCTGGCGGTGGCGATCCACGACGCCGCCGAGACCCACGACCTGGACCTGGTCCACGTCCACTACGCGATCCCCCATGCCACCTCGGCGTGGGTGGCCCACGAGATGCTCCTGGGCGAGCGGGAGCTGCCGATCGTCACCACCCTCCACGGCACCGACATCACCCTGGTGGGGCAGCACCCCTCCTTCCAGTCGATCACGCGCTTCTCGATCCTGAAGTCCCAGGGCCTGACCGCCGTCTCGGAGTTCCTGCGGGACGAGACGGTGCGGCACTTCGACGTGCCGGCCGAGCGGATCGAGGTGATCCCCAACTTCATCGACACCGACGTCTTCCGCCGGGACAAGGAGCCGTGTCACCGGGCCACGCTGGCGCCGGAGGACGAGAAGATCGTCATGCACGTCTCGAACTTCCGGGCCGTGAAGCGGGTCCACGACGTGGTGGAGGTCTTCGCCCGGATCCACCGCGAGGTGCCCTCCCGGCTCGTCTTCGTGGGCGACGGGCCCGAGCGCTCCCGGACCCAGGAGCGCGCCGAAGCCCTGGGCGTGGGCGACCGCACCACCTTCCTGGGCAAGCACACCTCGGTGGACGAGCTCCTGGCGTGCGCCGACCTCTTTCTCCTGCCGTCGCAGTCCGAGTCGTTCGGGCTCGCCGCGCTGGAGGCGATGGCGTGCGGGTGTCCGGTAGTGGCTTCCCGGGTCGGGGGGCTGCCGGAGGTCGTCCCGGACGGTGAAGCGGGCTTCCTCCTGCCCGTGGGTGACGTGGACGGGATGGCGGAGGCCGGGGCCCGGATCCTGGGCGACGACGGGACGTGGGAGCGCTTCAGCCGGGGGGGGCGGGCGAAAGCGGTGGAGAGCTTCTCCGTGGAGCGCGTCGTCCCGATCTACGAGTCGTTCTACGGCCGGGTCGTGAACGGCGACGGGGGCGGAGGGACGCCGGACGCTCTCCGGCCCGCGGGCGGAGCCGAGGGTGCCGCCGGTGACGGCGAATGAGCTGGTGGGAGGCGCTCGTCCTCGGGGTGGTGCAGGGGGCCACCGAGTTCCTCCCCGTCTCCAGCTCCGGGCACCTGGTGATCGGCCAGGCGCTCATGGGCATCTCGGTCCCCGGCGTCATCTTCGAGGTCACCGTCCACGTGGCCACGCTGCTCTCGATCCTCCTGGTCTACCGGGTGCGGGTCACCGGCCTGATCCGGGACGCGGCGGCGGGGGAGCGCGACGCCTGGCAGTACGTGGGGCTCCTGGCGCTGGCCACCGTGCCGGCGGCCGCGGTCGGTCTTCTCTGGCGGGACCGGATCGAGGCGCTCTTCGAGTCTCCGGCGTCGGTGGGGGTGGCGCTCCTGGTCACGGGAGGGGCCCTCTGGACCACCCGCTGGGCCCTCCGGGGGCGGGAGTGGCGGGACCCGGGGCTGGTGGCCGCGGTGGCCATGGGGGTGGCTCAGAGCTTCGCCCTGGTTCCGGGGATCTCCCGGTCCGGCGCCACCGTGGTGGCCGGCCTCTGGCTCGGGGTCGAGCCCCGGGAGGCCGCGGCCTTCTCCTTTCTGATGGCGGTGCCGGCCATCGGGGGAGCGGCCCTGCTCCAGGCTCCAGAGGCCCTGGCCGGGGGCTCCGGCACCGGCGCCCTCGCTCTCGTCCTGGGGGGCGCGGCGGCGGCGGTGACCGGCGTGACGGCGATCCGGACCTTCGTGGCCGTGCTCCGGCGCGAGGCCTTCCACGCCTTCGCCCCCTACTGCTGGGCCGTCGGGGGCGGCTTCCTCCTCTGGCTCTGGTGGGCATGAGGCCGGGGGAGCTGACGGGCGGCGGGTCCGGCGGCGAAGGGGCGCGCCCGGCCCACTGGGAGGGAGAGCCGGTGCCCGTCCTGGAACGACTCTGGGACGTGGCCCGCCTCGAGGTCCACGAACGGGTGAGCTCCACCAACGAGCGCCTCGCGGAGCTGGCCCGGGAGGGCGCGTCCACCTGGACGGTGGTCGTCGCGGAGGAGCAGACGGCGGGTCGGGGTCGGGAAGGTCGGGGATGGCACTCGCCGCCCGGAGTCGGGCTCTGGATGTCGGTGCTCCTGCCGGGAGGGCCGGAAGGACGGCCGCCCCTGGGGCCGATCCTGGTCGGGGTGGCCGCCGCCCGGACGCTGG
>CAZMPV010000250.1:0-2649 GCA_964567985.1 uncultured Gemmatimonadaceae bacterium | reverse complement strand
GTCCGGGGGCGTCCGGGGCCGGGCCGCGGGGGTGGCGCCGGACGGCGCCCTCAGGATCGAGCGGTCCGGGGGCGGGGAAGCCCGGATCGTGGCCGGGAGCGTGCGCCGGATCGACGAAGGCGACGGGACCTGAGAGCGGGGAGCGAGACGCGATGCAGCTCGTGATCGACGTGGGAAACACCGAGACCGTGGTGGGGGTCGTCCCGCCGGACGAGACGGCGCCGGCCGCCCACTGGCGGATCTCCACCGGGAGCGGCCGGACCGGCGACGAGTGGCGGCTCCTCCTGGAGTCGCTCCTGGAGCGGGACGGATACGGTCCCGGGGAGATCCGGCGGGCCGTCCTGGCCTCGGTCGTCCCCTCGGTCACCGACGTCTGCCGACGGATGCTGGGGCGGATGATCGACGGCGGGGTCGTGGTGGTGGACGCCGAGCTCGAGCTGCCGATCCGCCTGGACGTGGATGAGCCCCGGACGGTGGGGGCCGACCGGATCGTGAACACCCTGGCGGCCAAGGAGCTCTTCGGCCGCGACACGATCACCGTGGACCTGGGCACCGCCACGACCTACGACTGCATCACCGGCGACGGGGTCTTCGTGGGGGGCGTCATCTCTCCGGGGATCCAGGCGGGGATCGAGTGGCTGGGCCGGCGCACCGCGAAGCTTCCCCGGGTGGAGCTCCTGCCCCCCGATCGGGTCATCGGCAGGCGCACGGAGACGTGCATCCAGAGCGGGGTCTTCTATTCGGCCGTGGACGCCGTGGACGGCATCGTCCGGCGAATCCGGGCCGAGTGGGACCGTCCGGATGTCCTGGTCGTGGCCACGGGGGGCTATTCTGGCATCGTGGCGCCCCACTCCTCGGAGGTGGACCGGGTCGAGCCCTTCCTGACGCTCCAGGGTCTGGCCCTGGCGGGCCGCTTCGTGACCGAGGGGCCGTGAGGGGCGGCGGGCCGATCGTCTCGAGCCCGGCCGACGCCGGGAGTGCCCGGAGCGTGGCCAGATCGGGCAGAAACACTGTAGATTGGCGTGGCCGGCTCGTACAACCGAACAGAAGTACGGTTACATTCGCGGGCCGCTGCATCACGCCATGCGGCGTTGGACCTCGCTCGGAATAGCGCTGCTATTCCTCGTCGGCCCGCCTTGCCTGGCGCGCGCTTCGGCACGCTCGGTGTTACACCGTACTTCTGTTCGGTTGTACTGACCGGAGAACGGCCCGCTCGCCAGCGGACATCCGGATCAACGGAGGGATTCAGAAACCGATGACGCTCTCACCCGTCTTCCGCTCGCCCGAGGCGGTACGGCTTCTCAGGGACGAAGGGATCTGGGATCGGCTCTCCCCCGACCTGGCCGCCCAGGCCCGAGCGGTGGAGACCCTCCGGCGCGACCTCGAGGAGCTGATCGACCCCGGATTCCTGGGCGACGAGCGTCCCCTGCCCCGGGCCGGGGACACCGCCTCCGAGGAGGGCCTCGCCTTCCTCCAGGAGTACTTCTTCCTGATCCTCTTCCGGTCGATCTTCCGGAGCCTGGGGGTGGAGGAGGACCGGCTCCGCCTCTACACCGAGCTCAACTTCTGCATCAAGGGCACGATCACGGCCGCCGACAACCTCTTCGACGACCAGGCCAAGAGCCTGCTGCCGCTCCGGGACGACCAGGGCTCCCGATACCTGTCGATCCTCCAGCTCATGTGCTTCGAGCGCCTCCTGCGCCGGGCCTGCGACCGGGCCGCGCAGCGCGACACCCTCGACGAGAGCGAGATCCACGACGTGCTCCGGGGCCTCATGACCCGGATGGCGGAGATCGGCGCGCTGGAAGGCTCGGAGGAGGGCGGGGTGGAGGAGATCCCCGACCCCGACGAGATGGTCGAGCGGGTGCACCGGGTCCGGGGCGGTGCGCTCTTCGCCCTGGCGTTCGTCGCCCCGGAGGTGCTCGAGTCCGGCGAGGTGGCGGCCGCGGTGGAGGAGGCCCGGCCGGCGGTCGCGCGGCTCGGTACGGCCTTTCAGATCGTTGATGACCTGACGGACTTCGAGTTCGACCTGGGTCGCCGGAGCCACAACCTGCTGGTGGCCCAGATCCACCACCACGGCACGGCCGACGAGCGGGCCGCCCTGGACCGCCTCTGGGGGGGCGACGTCCCCGGGAGCGGGATGGTGGAGGGCATCTTCAAGGAGTCGGCCCGGGCCGTCCTCGAGCGGGCCTACGACGAGGCCCGGGGCGCGTTCTCGTCGCTGTCGTCGGTGGGCTTCTGGTTCCCGGCAGAGCTGGCCGACGAGGTGGTCCACGCCATTGTGGGCCTGGACGGGGTGGCCCGGATGGAGGCCCTCACCCCGGGGAGCTGAGCCCGACCCCCTCTTCACTCCCGGCCCGATCCCGTTACGTTGGGCCGGGCACGAAGCCGAACTGACGACGACGCGCACGACGAAGAGGCATATGTCGGAAGACGCAATCGAAATGGAAGGGACCGTCACCGAGGTCCTCCCGAACACCAAGTTCCGGGTGGAGCTCGAGAACGGCCACGAGATCCTCGCCTACCTCTCGGGGAAGATGCGCAAGCACTACATCCGGGTCCTGGAAGGGGACCGGGTGAAGTGCGAGCTCTCTCCCTACGACCTGAGCAAGGGTCGGATCACCTACCGCTACAAGTAGCTTCTCTCCC
>CAZMPV010000249.1:0-4921 GCA_964567985.1 uncultured Gemmatimonadaceae bacterium | reverse complement strand
CTCCGGGACGGCTTCTTCGAGTTCCAGCCCTCCGACTACGACACCTACGCCATCCTGGGCTCGGACGGGGAGCCGGCCCCCTTCCCCGCCCCGCCGGATCTCCGCCACATGAAGGGGGTGGCGATGATCCCCAACGCCCGCCTCAGCGAAGAAGCCCAGCTCCGGGGCCGCATCTTCCTCCGGGAGGTGCCCCTCTTCCTGGAAGCGTCGCGGGGATTCGAGGTCCAGGTCGCCCCGACGCTGAGCTACCGGCCCACCACGGCGCTGTCCCTCGACGCGAGCTACACCTATTCCCGGCTCTGGCGCACGGAGGACGAGTCGGTCTACTCGACGGTGAGCCTGGCCCGGCTCCGGAGCCAGTATCACTTCACCGAGAGCCTCCTGGCCCGGGTCATCGGCCAGTACGACCTGGAGCGGCGGGACGCGCTCCGGGACCCCACCACGGGCCGACCGATCCTGATCGGCGGGAGCGTGGCCGGCGAGAGCGAGCGGGGCACCTTCCAGGGACAGCTCCTCCTCCAGTACGAGCCCTCGCCCGGAACGATCGTCTTCGTCGGCTTCAGCCGGGTCATGGACGGAGAGTACGGCTACCGGATCTCCCGGATGGACCCGACGAGCGAGGGCCTCTTCATGAAGGTCAGCTACCTCTTCCGGATGTAGGGCTCGTCGGGCGCCCTTCCACCACCCACTCCCACAGCTCCCGAGCCCGGGACATGGCCCGGGAGACGTCCCGGGGCAGGAGCAGCCCGGACTCGACGAGCTCCCGAACGGCGGTTTGTACGCGCTCCAGGTATCCGCTCCGGGATCCGTACAACGCCCGGACCGTGGGTCGCGGGTCGTCCGCCATCCGGGCCTCCTCCTCGGAGGTCGGCAGGGGGATGACGGTCCCGTAGAAGTCGGCCAGCTCGTCGGTGGAGCCGGGGGCGTCGTGCCGGAGGCTCCAGGGAGTGTAGGTGGCCAGGGGAACCCGGAGCTCTATGCTCCTCAGACCGGAGACCTCGTTTCCCAGCCCGTCGACCTGGGGGACCTGGGTCGGGAACGGCGGTCCCAGCTCCGGAGGCTGCCGATCGACGATGCCCCGCCGCCGAAAGCGGTCCCCGTAGTCCGCCCGGTACGCCACGTGGGCGAGCTCGGGGACCTCCACCCCCTCCAAGGCCGGGAACGCCAGGGCCCGGGGCGGGACCAGCGTCCCCTCCGAGATCCGGGGGAATGCGCTCGGCGGTGGCTCCGACCCCCCTTCGACCCACTCGACGAGGCGCACGGCCAGCGCCCGGAGCGTCAGGAGAAAGTCGAGCGGATTCCCCCGGTAGGCGGGCCCTTCACCGATCCGGGCCGCGCTGTCGGGGGGGAAGTCGGCGACGAAGTGCTGCCCCCCCGCCAGATGGTAGATTCGCTCGCTGGACAGTGGCTCGAAGTCCTGGTGGCCGTCCAGCGAGGTGTGCGTCAGCGACGCCGCCCGACCCCAGTACTCGTAGCCGGTGTTCGTGTAGAAGACCAGCGGGCGGTGCTCCTCCCGGAGCCGGGTGAGGAGACCGTCCTCGACACCGGTCACCGAGTCCCGCTGGGCCCGGCTCGTGAAGGGGAAGATGTCGGTGGGATAGAAGAACGCCGAATAGCGATGCGCGTCCCGCGAGGGTTGGGCGAAGCGGTGGTTGAAGCTCCCCCGGCCGGCGCCGGCGGTGTGGATGAGCATTCCGTCGTAGACCTTCCGGCCGCCCTCGTCGGTGTTGAATCCCTCGTAGAGGAAGTGCCGGAGGAACCGCCCGGTCTGGGAGACGCCGAAGGCGATCCCGCGGGAGACCGGAAACTCGCTCTCCAGGTCGTACTTGGCGTAGGAGAGGACGTCCCGGATGGCGGCCAACCCGAGGCCCACGACCCGGGGGTTGCGGGCCCGGTAGACCAGCTCGTAGATGCGACCCGGGTCGAACCCGCTCTCCAGCTCCACGGCGGTCAGCCGCCCCCGGTTTTCCGGCGGCACCCCCTCGCCGGCCGGCTCCACGAAGCGCCACCCTTCCCGGGGCACGGTGTCCCGGCGCGCCTCCCGACCGTCCCGGACCGTCAGGACGTCGGCCGGATCGTCGGGGTCGGCCGGGGCGTAGGCCCGATGACCCCGGTGTCCGAGGTGCAGCGTGTCGGCGGGCTCGTCCACCACCCAGTCGGCCCGGACAGGGCCGGTGATCGGGCCGTCCTCGCCCCGGGCGATCGGCACCCGGAGGCGCAACAGTCCTTCCCGGTCGGGAACGTCGTACTGCCACCCGACCCAGATGAGCGTGATGCCCCGCTCCATGAGGAGCCCGTCTCCGAAGTCCGCCGGCGCCGTCGGATCCAGCGCTCTCCGGGCCCGCTGAAAGTACCGCAGCGAAGCCTTCCCGCCCCGGTTGCTCACCTCCACCCAGGCCGTGCCCCGCCGTCGCGAGGCTCGGACGGGCTGCAGAACCATGAAGTTCGCCCACGCCTCCACCTTCCCTTCGGCGTTCCGGGGCGCCCGCTCCAGGTCCACGATGGCCGCGTTGCTCGGGTTCTCCGGATCGAAGGCGAAGTAGATCCGGCCGGTCAGCTTCTCGTAGGGGCCGGCGTCGCCGAAGGGCCGACCGTCCAGGATGACCTCCCGGCTCTCGATCACCACCCGGGCGACCTCGGCCCGCAGCTCCGCCAGGTCGAGCCCCGGGAGCCCGAACGGGAGCGCGGAGAGGACGGTGACGAGGAGGCCCGTCCGGGCCCGTCGGGCCCTCATGCCACAGCTCCGACGACGCGCTCCCCGCCCATCAGAAGGCCAGGACCAGTCCGAGATCGGCGGTGACGTACTTCATGCCGAGGGGCCCGGGTCCGCGGAAGTCCGGCGTCATGCTGTTCCAGCGGAGCCCGGGCGCGAGGGTCACACGCTGGGCCACCCGGACGGCCAGACCGACCCCCGCCTCCACCCCGCGGGCCCGGGACGAGGTGACGGGCACCGGCCCGTCGGCTCCCGGCACGCTGCCCTCGACCCGGTACGAGATCAGGCCCGCCCGGATCCGGGGCACCACCGGCCCGGTGTCCGCGACGAAGTAGATGCCCACGTCGAAGCCCGTGGCGACCAGCCGGGTGTCGGCCCCGCAGCTCTCGGCCGGGCAGGCGAAGCGGTGCTGGCTGAAGCCCGCGTACGGGGCCAGATACCAGGCGAGGTTGTAGGAGAAGGAGACGCCGAAGCCGGGGCCGGCGCCCGTGTCGCCCGACCACCCCCGGGCCGGGTCCCTGAGCTCGCCCAGGGGGATCGCCGCCCCGCCCCGGACCTCGACCTGAAAGGGCGACACCTGGGCGTGACCGCGGCCGGGAGCGATGGCCAGAGCCGCGAGCACGAGTGCAGAGAGCGCTCCAGGGATCGCCCGCACGTCCCCTCCGCGTTGAGTTCTCGCCGGAGCGAGGAAGCCCGGCGTCCGGGTCGCCTCCCCGCAACGATCCGACGGGGCAGCGTGGATATCGTACCGCCCCGCTCCCGGATGCGCCACACGAATTGCTTCGGCGCCGGGGGGCGGATAGCCTTCCGGGGAGCCGGGAATGACCGCAGCCGGAGCGACACCGCCATGGACGACGACCGCGCCCCCACCACTTCTCCGACCGATCCCGGAACCGGGCGAGACGCCCCCCGGACCGCGGCGCGTACCCACGGCTTCACCGAATCGGTCATCCGGGAGATGACCCGGGTGGCCCGCCTCCACGACGCGGTCAACCTCGCCCAGGGCTTTCCGGACTTTCCCGCCCCCGAGACCCTCAAGGAGGCGGCCTGCCGGGCGATCTCGAACGACGTGAACCAGTACGCCATCACCTGGGGGGCTCCGGCCCTCCGGAAGGCCCTGGCTCGGAAGTACGAGCGCTTCTACGGGATGTCGGTGGACCCGGAGCGGGAGATCACCGTGACCTGCGGGGCCACGGAAGCCATGGCGGCGACGATGTTGGCCGTGGTGAACCCCGGCGACGAGGTCGTCGTCCCCGAGCCCTTCTACGAGAACTACGGACCCGACGCGGTCCTCTCCGACGCCAGCCCGGTCTACCTGCGCCTGGAGCCCCCGGGCTTCCGCCTGGAGCCCGACCGCCTGGAGGACGTGATGAGCGCCCGGACCCGGGCCCTCGTCCTGAACACGCCGAACAACCCCACGGGCCGGGTCTTCGACGCCGAGGAGCTCGAGGCCGTGGCCTCGGCGTGCCGCCGCCACGACGCGCTCCTGATCACCGACGAGATCTACGAGCACATCCTCTACGAGGGGCAGCACCTGCCACCCGCCACCCTCCCCGGGATGCGGGAACGGACGATCGTCGTCAGCGGGGCGTCGAAGACGTTCAGCGTCACCGGATGGCGGATCGGCACCATCGTCGCGCCCCCGGACGTCACCGACGCGATCCGGAAGGTCCACGACTTCCTGACGGTGGGGGCGCCGGCGCCCCTCCAGGAGGCCTGCGCGGTGGGGCTGAACGAGCTCGGAGACGAGTACTACGAGGGGTTGGTCCGGGACTACCGGGAGCGTCGGGAGGTCCTCCACGCTGCCCTGGACGACGCGGGGTTCGGCTGCCGAAAGCCCGAAGGAGCCTACTACATCATGGCCGACTTTTCGGCGCTGAGCGAGCTGCCCGACGACGAGTTCGCCCGGGTCCTGGCCCGGGACGCCGGGGTGGCGCCCGTCCCGGGATCGAGCTTCTTCCACGAGCCCGGCCGGGGCCGGAGCCTGGTCCGCTTCGCCTTCTGCAAGCGGCTGGAGACCCTGGAGGAGGCCGGCCGGAGGCTCCGGGCCTACGCCGGGGCCTGACGCCGGCCTCAGCCCTCCTCGTTCCCGACCTCCGAGTCGGTGGCCCTCGCCTCGGCTGGAGCGCCGTCGCCCTCCTCTACCGCCCCGTCGGCCTCTTCGTCGCCGGTCTCTCCCTCGCCCAGGGGAAGGGGCTCGTCCTCCGC
>CAZMPV010000248.1:0-4933 GCA_964567985.1 uncultured Gemmatimonadaceae bacterium | reverse complement strand
CGTACATCAAGGTCACGGTCCAGGAGCCCTTTCCCCGGGTCTTCGTGACCCGCCGCGTCGTCGACGACGGGGCCCGCTACTTCGGCCCGTACAGCCGGGTCGGGCCCATGCGCCGGGCCCTGGAGGTCGTCAAGAAGCACTACACGGTCCGCTCCTGCCGCTACGACCTCCCGGACGAGAGCCCGGACCGCCCCTGCCTCGACTACCACATCGACCGCTGCGAGGCGCCCTGCGTGGGCTACCAGAGCCGGGAGGAGTACCGGGAGATGATCGACGAGATCCTCCGGGTCCTGGACGGCGACACGGCGGCCCTCCAGGCAGAGATCGAGGAGAAGATGCACACCGCCTCCGAGGAGCTGGACTTCGAGCGGGCGGCCCGGTTCCGGGACGTGCTCCAGGGGCTGAACGCCATCGCCAAGGAGCAGCGGGTGCACCAGGTCGGGGGCGGGGACCACGACGTGGTGGGGCTGGCCCGGGACGGGGAGCTGGCCGCCGGCGTCGTCCTCCGGGTCCGGGACGGCGTCCTCCTGGACCGGAGCCTGGTCCGCTTCGACGACGTGGAGGAGGAGGACGACGAGTCGCTCCTGGGGACCTTCACGACCCGGGTGCTCCTGGGGAGGGGGGAGCGGGGCGTGGCGGACCTGCCCGGGGAGGTGCTCCTGCCCGGGGACTTCGAGGACCGGCCGGTCCTGGCCGAGGCCGTCTCCGAGCGGGCCGACCGCAAGGTGCGGCTGCGGGTTCCCCAGCGGGGCCAGAAGAAGCGGCTGGTCGAGCTGGCCAACTCCAACGCCCGCCACGCCCTGGAGGACCGGGTCACCGCCCTGGCCTACGCCTCGGACCGGGCGGACGAGACCCTCTACGAGCTCCAGGACCGCCTGGACCTCAAGGTCGTGCCCCGGCTCGTCGTCTGCTTCGACATCTCCCACACCCAGGGCGCCGAGACCGTGGGCAGCGCAGTCGTCTTCGAGAACGGCGAGCCCGAGAAGTCCGGCTATCGCCACATGAAGATCAAGGGCGAGTGGGGCAACGACGACTACCGCTCCATGGCCGAGGTCGTGACCCGGTACTTCCGGCGTCGGGTCGAGGACGACGAGCCGCTGCCGGACCTGGTGGTCATCGACGGGGGCAAGGGCCAGCTCAACGCGGCCCGGGAAGCCCTCTCGGCCCTGGAGCTGGACGACGTGGCGGTGGTCGCCCTGGCCAAGAAGGACGAGGCGGTCTTCCGTCCCGGCGAGAAGGAGGCCCTGGAGCTCGGCAAGCGGGACCGGGCCCTCCACCTGCTGCAGCGGATCCGGGACGAGGCCCACCGCTTCGCCATCTCCTACAACCGGAAGCTCCGGAAGAAGCGGACGATCCGGAGCGAGCTCGCCGAGATTCCGGGCATCGGCCCCCAGCGCCAGAAGGCGCTCCTGACCCGCTTCGGGTCGGTCCGGAGCATCCGGGAAGCCACCGAGGAAGAGATCGCCCGGGTGCCCGGCTTCAGCCAGGTCCTGGCGGGCCGCGTCCTCACCTACCTGGGCCGATGAGCCGCGTACGAACGCGCTTCGCGCCGAGCCCCACCGGCGACCTCCACCTGGGCAACGTCCGGGTCGCGGTCTTCAACTGGCTCTTCGCCCGGCACCACGACGGGGAATTCGTCCTCCGGATCGAGGACACCGACGTGGACCGGAGCCGGGCCGACTCCAAGGAGGGTATCCTGAGGGATCTCCGGTGGCTCGGACTCGAGTGGGACGAGGGCCCGGACGTGGGCGGATCCGCCGGGCCCTACCGGCAGAGCGAGGCTCCGGAGCGCTACTCGGAGGCCGCCCGGTCCCTGGTGGCGTCGGGCCACGCCTACCCGTGCTACTGCACCGAGGAGGAGCTCGAGGGGCAGGCGGAGCCCGTGGGGGAGGGAAGCGGCGTCCTCCGCTACTCGGGCCGGTGCAGGGAGCTGGACGAGGAAGAGCGGAGCGCCCTGGAGAAGGAGGGCCGAACCCCTGCGGTCCGCCTCCGGGTCCCCCTGGACGAGGACGTCGAGTTCGAGGATGAGGTGAGAGGGGCCATCTCCTTTCCAGCCAGGGACTTCGGAGATTTCATCATCCTCCGGAGCGACGGCCGGCCCACGTACAACTTCGCCGTCGTCGTGGACGACGCCCGCATGGAGATCTCCCACGTGATCCGAGGCGCCGGTCACCTCTCGAACACGCCGAAGCAGGCGCTCCTCTACGACGCCCTCGATTCGGCACGGCCCCGCTTCGCCCATCTGCCCACGGTCCTCTCCCCCGACGGGGGGAAGATGAGCAAGCGAGAGGGCTCCGCCGCCGTCGCCGAGCTCCGGGCCGAAGGCGTTCCTCCCGACGGGATCGTGAACTACCTTTCCCTCCTCGGGTGGTCCTCGCCCGACGAGCGGGAGGTCCTGAGCCGGGAGGAGCTCGTGGAGCGGATCTCCCTCGGGCGCCTGGGGGCCAGCGACACGGTCTTCGATGCGGAGAAGCTCGATTGGGTCTGCCGGGAGCACGTCCGGGCCATGGACGTCGACGCCCTGACCGACGCCGTCGAGCCGCACCTGGACCGGAAGCGCTTCGACCTGGACGCCGAGGAGCTGCGAAGGGCCCTGGAGCTGCTCCAGGAGCGGATGAGCGCCTTCGGGGAGGTCAACGAGGTCCTCGAGCTCCTCCACCCGGCCGAGGGCCGCCTCGAGGAAGCTCGCGCGCGGCTCGGAGCGGATTCCGAGGCCTCCTCGGTGCTGACGGCGGTCCGGGCGCGGGTCGCCTCGGTGGAGAGCTGGAACGGGGACGCCCTCGGGGCGGCGGTACGGCAGGGAGGCGATGACGCGGGAGTCGGGGGGCGGGCCCTCTACCACCCGGTCCGGGAGGCCCTCACGGGCGCCACCAGCGGGCCGTCCCTGGGAGGCCTCATGGCCGCCCTGGGCCGCTCCGAGACCCTCGCCCGACTGGGCCGCGCCGGCGGCGCCGAGGAGGTTTGACGGCGACCTGCCGTCGCTTTAGGGTATTACGCTATCAATACCACGCGCTCCGGGGTCCTTCGCACCCGACGACGCCCCGCGAAAAGCTCGAACGTCACAGGAGGAAATTCGGAATGAACGTCCGCTTCGGACTCACCCTCGCGGTCTCTCTGGCCGTCGTCACCGGTGCCTGCGCCTCGGCCGGCGGCGGTGGTGGCGGCGGAGTCGAACCCAGGGAGAGCGAGCACACTCAGACGGCCCAGCTCTACATGACGCAGGGTCAGGCCGCCGAAAGCGACAGCGTCGCCCGGGGGCACTTCCGGAACGCCCTGGACGCCGCCCTGGAAGGCATTCAGGCCGACAGCACGAACCCTCTCGCCTACTGGCAGGCCGGCCAGGCCGCGGCCCTGGTGGGTAACTACGTCCAGGCGGACACCCTCCTGGAGAGGGCCACCGACCTCTATCCGGACTACTCTGAGGATGCGCGGGCGATCCGGGAGGAAGCGTGGGTGCAGGCCTACAACAGCGCCATCGAGCCCCTGAACCAGGGGAACGTCGAGACCGCGATCGAGCGCTTCGAGGCGGCCAACGCGATGTACGATGGGCGCCCCGAGGCATACCTGAACCTGGGCGCAGCCTACGCCCGGCTCGGTCAGGCCGACCGGTCGGCCGAGGCGTACCAGCGGGCCCTGGAGATCATCCGGAGCGACGCGATCGAGCAGGTCGACTCGGCGACGGCGGCCTCGTGGCGCGAGAACGAGGAGCTGGCGGTCTTCAACCTCGGCCAGGCCCAGGCCCAGGCCGGGAACTTCGAGGCGGCCGCCCGGACGTACCAGGACTACCTGGAGACCAACCCGAACAACGTGGCGGCGATCTCGAACCTGGCCGTGGTGCTGGTCAACGCCGAGATGCCGGATTCGGCCCTGGCGCTCTACGAAGAGATGCTCAACCGGCCGGACCTCGGGTCCCGGGAGTACTTCAGCGCCGGGGTGGGCCTCTACCAGATCGAGCAGTACGAGCGCGCCGCCGAGGCCTTCCGGAGCGCCCTGGAGATCAACCCGGACAGCCGGGACGCCCTCTTCAACCTGGCCCAGACCCAGTTCACGATCGAGGACTGGGAGGGCCTGGTCGGGACCACCGAGCGCCTCCTCGAGCTGGACCAGTACAACTCGAACCTCTACAAGATGCGCGCGAAGGCGATCGTGGAGACCGGCGACCAGCAGGCCGCGGGTCGCGTCATCGAGGAGCTGCAGGCCCTCCCCTTCGAGATCTCCGGCCTCCAGCTCCAGCCCGCCTCCGGCGGCGGAGCGAGCGTGAACGGCGTGGTGACGAACCGCTCCCTGGACCAGGGAACGCCGATCGTGATCCGGGCCCACTTCAGCGGGCCCCAGGGTCAGGAGGTCGGGACCGCCGAGACCACCGTCCAGGCTCCGGCCCAGGACGGCACGGCCTCCTTCCAGGTCACCTTCACCTCGGACCAGGAGATCGACGGGTACTGGTACGAGGTGGTGCAGCCGTAGCGGCTTGCCGTAGAGTTCGGGGCGCTGTGCGGGCGTAGCTCAGTTGGTAGAGCACCAGCCTCCCATGCTGGGGGTCGCCGGTTCGAGTCCGGTCGCCCGCTCTCGACCCCGGAAACGCAGAAGGGCCGGAGCCTCACCGGGCTCCGGCCCTTCCGTCGTTCATCGCCCTCCGTCAGGCACCTTTCTTCCTCACCGCCTCCTCGCCACCGACTTCATCGCCGCCATCCGGATCTCGTCCGAGGTGTTGGGCAGGCCGTCGGGCCCGAAGGAGACCACGACGAAGGAGTCGGGCTTCTGGTAGAGGACGTAGCTCCCGCCCCAGGGGTCGGTCGTCGCCCCGTAGTCGAGGGTCGAGGCGAGCCAGACGGGAAAGCGCTCCGCTTCGGGGAGCTGTCCCATGTGCTCGCCCTCGTGGAGCCGGAGCTCCCGGACGATCCGCTCGATCTCGTGGCTCGTGTGCCACCGGAGC
>CAZMPV010000247.1:0-4946 GCA_964567985.1 uncultured Gemmatimonadaceae bacterium | reverse complement strand
GATATCTGGCGGGTCCGGGCCGACGCCCGGGACCTCCCGGTCCGCCCCGGAGAGCCCCACCCCGCCCTCCTGCGGGTCACCGACGACGACGCCGAGGAGAGGGCCGTCCGTCCCTCTCCCGATGGCCGGACCCTGGCCTTCTACTCGGGCCGGGGCGGACACCAGGACATATGGCTCGTTTCCGCCGACGGCTCGACGGGTCCCCGTCAGCTCACCCGGGAGAGCATGGCGGTCGACGACTTTCGCTTCGCGCCGGCCTGGTCGCCCGACGGACGCCGGATCGCCTACTACTCGAACCGGGCCGACTACTGGCACGACGACGTCTGGGTGGTGGACGTGGCCACGGGCCGGGAGCGTCAGGTGAGCCGCCGGCTCATGGTCTCCTCCACCCCGGTCTGGTCGCCCGACGGCGAGCGGATCGCGCTCATGGGGACGGCCAAGGACGAGTACTGGTACGAAGACCTGGCGTACCTCTGGATCCTGGATCCCGACGCGGGGACCGAGCGCACCGTGGAGATGCAGATCCACGCCACCGACTGGCTTCACAACCTGGGGGTGACGTGGGGCGCGGACGGAGACGAGCTCGTCTTTCCCTACATGGAGAGGGGTCGCATGGAGCTCTGGCGGGTGCCGGCTGAGGGAGGCGTTGCCACGCGCATGACGAACATGGGCGGTCACTTCCGCTCGTACGACGCCTCGGCCGACCGCTCCCGCTTCGTCTTCGTCCGCTCCGCCCCGACCCGGGGTCCGGAGGTCGACGTCCTCGACGCCCGGGGCGGCCCGGTGCGCCGGCTCACCGGCTTCGCGACCCGCTGGCGGGGCGTCCGGAAGCCCGAGGAGGTCAGCTACCGGAGCTACGACGGCCTCTACATCCAGGGCTTTCTCTTCCGGCCCCCGGACTTCGATCCGGATGGCAGCTACCCGGCCCTGGTCCACGTCCACGGGGGCGGGACCAACTCCTACGTGGCGTCGCTGAACACCACCGAGCAGTACCTCGCCCGACAGGGCTACGTGGTGCTGGCCGTGAACTACCGGGGCGGCTCGGGCTTCGGGCGCCCCTTCCAGGAGCTGGGCGTCCAGAACTGGGCCCAGGGCCAGGCCCGGGACGCGGCGGCGGCAGCCGACTTCCTGCGCTCGAAGCCCTGGTCCAGCGGGAAGGTCGGCATCTACGGCTACAGCTACGGCGGGATCACGACGATGGCGGCCATCGCCCGGGTCCCGGACGCCTTCGACGCCGCCGTGCCGATGGCCGGCATCTACGACTTCGCCGACGCCTACACGAACGCCGACCGGCTGGGGCGGATCTTCATCCGCACGGGCCACGGAGGCTCGCCCGAGGAGCGGCCCGGGGTCTACGCCCGGAGCAACACCCTGGCCCGCCTCGAGAACGTGGAGACGCCGGTCCTGATCATGCACGGCGAGGCCGACGTCCGGGCCCCGTTCCGCCAGTTCGAGCTCGCCACCGAGATCCTGGAGCGGGAGGGCAAGGTCTACGAGGCCCACTCGTACCCGGGCGAGCCCCACGGCTTCCGCGACCCCGAGAACCGGGTGGACATGTACCGCCGGCTCGAGGCGTGGTTCGAGCGGTGGCTGAGGGAGGAGTGAGCCCGCATCCGACCCCGGAGCGGCGGTCTCGGGTATGACCATCCGACGGTGACGGCGCCGACGCTCCACATCATCGAAGCGACCGACGGGAAACGATGGACCGATACAAGGTGACATTCCGGGATCGGAGCATCGAGATTCACGAGGCCGACCGGATCCTGGAGGCCTACGGCGAGGTCCGCCTCATGGACCGGGACAACGAGGAGGTCGCCTCCTGGGACAAGGAGGAGGTCCGGGCGATCCAGGAGATCGACGAGGACTGGTAGCGGCCCTCGCCCGGATCCCCCTACCCCGTATTCCGCATCCCCCGGGCGATCCCCATCACCGACTCGATCAGCGCCCGGAGGAGCTCGTCGTCTTCCCGGCCTCCGTCCCGCCAGCGACGGAGCAGGTCCACCTGTAGCAGGCTCATGGGATCGACGTACGGATTGCGCAGGCGGATCGACCGCGCGAGGGTCCGGTCGTCGGCCAGGACCTCCTCCCGTCCCCGCAGGTCGGTGACCAGCTCCCGGGTGAGCTCGAATTCCCGCCGGATCCGCGGGAAGAGCTCCTCGCCGACCTCCCCGGCCAGTCCGGCGTAGCGCCCCGCGATCTCCAGGTCGGCCTTGGCCAGGACCATCTCCACGTCGTCGAGCACCGTGCGCAGGAAGGGCCACGCCCGGACCATGGCTTCGACGTCCGGGCGGCCGCCCTCGTCGATCGCCGCCCGGAGCCCGCTGCCGAGACCGAACCAGCCGGGGAGCAGGTGCCGGCTCTGCATCCAGGAGAAGACCCAGGGGATCGCCCGCAGGTCCTCGATGCCCTCCCCCGAGCGCCGGGAGCTGGGCCGGGAGCCGATCGGCATCCGCTCGATGACGTCGATGGGGGTGGCGAGGCGGAAGTAGCGGGGAAAGTCGGGGTCGTCGTAGACGAGGGCCCGGTAGGCCCGCCGGCTCTCCCGGGCGATCGTCTCCATGAGCGGACGCCAGCGCTCTTCGCCCCCCGTCGCAGCTCGGGGCGTGTCCTCTCCCCCACCCTCCCCGGCCGCCCCGGAGCGGACGGTGGCCAGCAGGGTCGCCGACACCATCCGCTCCAGCTCCCGGATCGCGATCTCGGAGATGCCGTAGCGCTCGTGGATGATCTCGCCCTGCTCGGTCACCCGGAGATGGCCTCCGACCGAGCCCCGGGGGGCGGCGAGGATCGCCCGGTGCGTCTTCCCCCCGCCCCGACCCACGGTGCCGCCCCGGCCGTGGAAGACGGTCAGGCGCACGTCGTGGGCGTCGAGGGTCCGGACCAGAGCCGTCTGGGCGGTGTGGAGGGCCCAGCGGGATGCGGCCATCCCCCCGTCCTTGTTGGAGTCCGAATAGCCGATCATGACCATCTGCCGATCGTCCCGGCTCCGGAGGTGTTCCCGGTAGCCGGGATCGGCCAGCAGGGTCTCGAGGATCCGGGGCGCGGCCTCGAGGTCGGGCACGGTCTCCAGCAGCGGCGCCACGTCCAGGGGCACCCGGCCGTCGCCGTCGGTGAAGCCGGCGCGGCGGGCGAGCCAGAGCACGGAGAGGACGTCGTCGGCGCCCTCGGTCATGCTGACGATGAACGGGCCCACGGCCCGGGCGCCGTGACGGCGTCGGGCGTCGGCGAAGGCGCGGAAGACCTCGAGGGTGGCCCGGACCTCTTCGTCGTCCACTTCCGGCGCTCCGGCGGCGGCCCCGTCGGGCCCGCCCTCCAGCAGCGCCGTGCGGAGCCGCTCGGTGCGCTCCTCCGCCGTCCGCTCCGTCCAGTCGGGGTCGCCGAGGAGGCGGCCCACGACCCGTCGATGAACCAGGGCGTCCTGGCGGCCGTCCAGGGTGGCCAGATGGAAGCCGAAGGCCCGGACTCGCAGCAGAAGCCGTCGGACCCGCCGAAGCCCGGCGTTCGCTCCCCGGTGCGCCTTCAGGCTCCGGGCCACCAGGGCCAGGTCGTCTTCGAGCTCCTCGGCCGAGGCATAGCCGTCGGCGGCGCCGTCCTGCGCGGCCTCGATCCGGGTGGCGACGAGCCCGAGGAAGACGCGGTAGGGCAGGTCGCGCTGGCGTCGGGGGAGCTCCTCGCGCAGCCCGGGAAATCGATCCTCGTACGCCGCGAGGCGCTCGACGAGCTCGGGTGCGACGTCCACCCGGCCGGGGGACTGGCTCAGGAACCGCGAGAGCTCGACGACGTCGTCCCGGTGCAGGGAGAGCGCCAGCTCCCGATGCCGCTCGAGGGTGGAGCGCACGGTCTCCGCGGTGACGTTGGGGTTGCCGTCCATGTCCCCGCCGACCCAGGAGGCGAAGCGGACCCGGGGTGCCCCCCGCTCCGAGGTCTCCGACGCCGGCCCGGAATCCGGCCCGTCCCCGGATTCGTCCGCCAGCTCGGCCCGGACGGCCTCGTCCAGCGTCTCGTGGAGATCCGGGAGGAGGTCCCAGAGGACCTCGGTCAGATAGAAGAGCACGTGCTCCCGCTCGTCGGCGACGGTGGGGCGCTCCCCGGCGTGCTGCTCGGTCTGCCAGGACGTGGTCACCTCCTCCCGGATCCCGTCCCAGAGCTCCCGTTCCCGGGCCGGGGTGCAGCCCGCCAGGCGCTCCACCAGCGCCCCGGCGATCCGCTGCTCCTTCTCAAGGATCGTGGGCCGGGTGGCCTCGGTGGGGTGGGCCGTGAAGACCGGCTCGACCTTCAGGTGGGCCAGCGCCCGCCGGACCTCTTCGGGCTCCGTCCCGTCGTCGCCCAGGGCTCGCAGCGCGCTCCGGAGGGTGCCCGGCTGGGGAGCCTCCTCCCGGGCCTGATAGTCCCGGCGCCGGCGAACCCGGTGGACCTGCTCCGCCAGGTTCACGACCTGGAAGTACGCCGAGAACGCCCGGATGAGCTCCGCCGCCTGGTCGGGGGCGAGCCCGCGGACCTGCTCGTCCAGCTCGTCGTCGGCGCCGGACTCGCCCTGGCGCCGTCGGATCGCGGCCCTCCGCGTCTCCTCCACCCGCCCGAAGAAGTCGTCTCCCTCCTGCTCCCGGAGCATCTCGCCCACCAGGGCGCCGAGCCGGGCCACGTCGTCCTTCAGCGGCTCGTCCTTCGGAGAAAAGTCGATCCGGCGGAGGGTCATGGTCGCGGCCCCTCGAGGAGTATCGATTCGTCGTCTGAGGATGCCTCGAACGGACGCCGAGCGTCAGGACCCGCCCTCGCTCCGGTTGGCCCCCACCGCCTCGGCGAAGCACCGGGAGCGGAGCTCCGAGGAATCTTCCACGCCCTCGGGTGCGTCCTCGGCCGAGGCCCACTCCCTGACGGTGGCCGCGTCCTCGGGATAGCCCAGGTCCTCCAGGCCCTCGGCGGCCGTCCGGCGGAACTGCTCGTCGGCC